>JAOAHS010000037.1 GCA_026415135.1 Calditerrivibrio sp.
AGCATACTCTCATCTTTTAATACATTCTCAAAATTAGGTAAAAAATAATTATTGGCCTCCATAAGCTTCAATAAAAAAGTAGGAGTCCCAGTGGAAAACCAGTAATTGCGATACATATACCCATTGGATATAAACAAAAGAATATCAAAGGGGTTATACACAGCCTCACCAAGCCACTTATATCCATTATACCAACGCCTAATCTTCTCATAATCCTGACCCTTTAGATGTTCACTAAACACCGTCTCAAGATCCCTATGGGTATATCCTGCAATTGTTGCATATCTCGGGTTTAATGTTATATCTTCAAGGTTATTCAATCCACTAAACAACGATACCTTCGAAAACTTGGATACCCCAGTAATAAATACAAACTTGATATACTCATCAGAACCCTTTATAACCGCATAAAAACCCTTAAGCTCCTCCCGCATCACAGTAGCAAGCTCCCTATCCTCTATGTTGTCAAGGATTGGCTTGTCATACTCATCTATCAATATTACCACTTTCTGTTTATATTTGTAATATGTCTCCTCTATTAACCTCTTAAAACAGCCAGGCATATCAAAATCTTCTGGACACTTTACCTGTAAATATCTCTGATTAAAGTCTAAAAGCTGATAGAGGGTTTTGTTAAAACCCTCTTTACTCTTAAAATTACCATCGTTAAAGCTTATCCTAATAACAGGATACTTCTTAGACCAGTCCCACTTGTCATATATATAAAGACCTTCAAAAAGCTCCTTTTTACCCTCAAATATAGACCTCAACGTGTCCAAAAACAGAGACTTCCCAAACCTTCGGGGGCGAGAGAGGAAATAGTACTGACCATTTTCTATCAGCTCATACGCCTCTTTGGTCTTATCAACATACACATAATTTTCTTCAATGATCGTCTTAAATGTAGAAATCCCTATTGGTAGTTTCTTCATCTTATACCTACTTTAGAAAAATATACGCCAACGTAATAACAAAAACAAATTACTAGTAGATTTAGGCAGTATTAATATTGCCCAAAATATTAATATGGTTATTTACATGAGTTGAGTTAAAAAGTAAAGAGGGAGGAATAGTCTCCCTCTTAATTGTACTTAAAAAAATTGAACTTTTAACACTCCCTTACCAGAATATGCCTTATAATCTCTATTTATATCTACCCTACTACCTATCTCAATACTAACATTTTTTGTAATGTTATGACTTACTGCTAACTGACCTATATAAGTAGTATCAGCTATTTCTTTCACCACCTTATACTTCGTTTGTCCCACAACATAACCAACTGTAGTTATATCATTATCACCAAACGCCTGCTCAACTCTAAACATACCTAATAGCACTGACATTTATAACAAATATAATACATTACTATCTACAACTACTTTACATGATTACAAATTTGGACATGTTGAATTTGCTTCTGATTTTGGTAGATTGGACACAGATACCACTGAAGAAAACAAAAAAGGTAAGCAAAATTTCTTATAAAGATTCATTTTACACACCCCCGTTAGTTAATTGGGCTGCCAACTATAAAAAATCAAAATAATTGAGATAATAACTTTACTAAAACATATCAGCCAGATCTCAATATATTTATAATCAAACACCCTAATTTAATTTTATCAAGAGAAAATTTTTTCACTTTTTCTTAACCCTAAAATATGTTTTGATTTATTGATTTTTCTTTTTAATGAGATATTCAATTCTTTTTAAAGCTTCATTTACTATATCGTTAGGCTTGGATAATAATCTATCTGCCTTTTTATAATAATTCTTTGCTTCATTTAAATATCCATATACTTCTTTACAGACTCCTATATTGTAATTAAGCGACACACTTTCTGATTTTTTTTCATATATATCTTCCCATAATTCACAGCTTCTATCCAATCTATTTTTTTGGCAAACTCAAGTGCAGAAGTAAATTTGTCAACAAAATTACCACCTTTTATGCCATCAGTATCCTCCATAAGAACTATTCTCAATAATAGATTATAAGGTAAAATATCCCTCATTATATTTTCTAAAACTTTTTCTTGGGCCAAACTCATTAACTCCAATGACGCTCTTACAGGGCTACCACTATCTAAACATGATTCGGAGGATTCTGAACTGGAGTAATCTGCAGAATAAACTACCACTGCTGACTCTACATTTATCACTTTAACAGTTGCAGAAAAGATAGCCACTCTATTGTTACAACTGACTTAATATGGATCCCATCTAACACATACTGGAATAGTTACAGGGCCATTAGGCCCCTTTACAACATTATTTTGATATTGTCCACATCTCACCCTTTTCTCTGAATAAGGGTTGTCTTGAACGGCAGCACCACTTATTGTACCAACCATGATCCCTTGTGCCCCTAACATTCTACCAATATTTATTGCAGTATCTTGGTTCACAAAATAACTCGACGAAAAACTCATTTCATCAACAACCTTCTTAATTTCAGCTCGCTCAACAAGTTTGTAATATACTTTTCCATCAGTTACATTTTTATTCATTATCATCGCTTCAATTTTAGCAGCAAATTCTTTACCATACGGCCAATAAAAAGGTAAAATTGCAAGATTTTTCAGATGTAAAACCTCTTTATTATTTGGAGGCATGAAGACATTCACAGATATTTGTGTTTTAGTAGAACATACTTATATCATAAAAGCAATAAATATCTATACTATTATTATAACTTAAAAAATAAAAAAATCATTAAAATCTTTTAATCTATTTCACTACGTAATGTTTCTTTAATGGGTAGAGGTATAGCTTTCCCCTTTTCATCTATCCTGACGAAGGTTATCTTAGTGGCAAAAACCTCAATCTCTTCATCAGCTCCGGGTTCATCGGCGTAAACTGTAACACTATAAGTGATCGACGTAATCCCCTTTTTATAAGGTTTAATGACAAACCGGAGGATAGCACCATTTTTTACTCTATGCTTGAAAACGATATCATTCATCGCCACAGTAACCATCGTACAATGAGTAAAATCCAATGAAGCTGTCATCCAGGCAAACTCATCCACCCATTTTAACATAATGCCACCAAAAAGGTAACCATGATGGTTTAAATGCTCCGTGCGGACATTCACATAGGTAATCATTTCACCACTCTTAATTAGTTCACTACAACTACCCCATTTTGAAATATACCATACAAGGTTTTCTCTGACAACACACTTTTCACAGAAACTTTTTGGTTGTTATAAGCATTCTCCAGCAAAATACCTTCAGACTCTAAATGTATCAAACCATTGTTGTAAACGATCATAACCTTATCCCCTTTACTTTTATCGGGCATTGCCCTTAACATCTTTTTGGTAATAATTCTATTCTTAGGTATATTCTGATTGGCAACAGCTTTAAAATCGTTTTGATAAAGATCATCGTTATTCGACACTTCAACGTCAACAAGCTTTATCTTCTCAGAAATATCCTCATCCTTAGAAATTTTATCTGTAGAAATATACCCCTTTGTGTAAGCTCTTATATATGAATACACTTTATAACTTTTTACACCATTATTCACAGTAACATAAAGAGCGCCAAAACCTTTTTCAGGTAGCTCAATAACAAGCTCATCCTTATCCTTAGCAAAAATTTTAACACCACTATTTAGCTTGACAACTTCGATTCTATAATCAGGAAATTTTTTCCTCAATCTATCCTCTAAAAGCATTTTTAAATGATCTTCAGATATCTCAACTCCTTTTCTTCTGATCATTATAAAATTGATATTAGAGATCTTATCGTGTTCATTTTTCGGCAAATACTGTTTCAACAGTGAGGCTGAAATCTTCCTTTCTTCACCAAAATTTAGTTCACACAAAATATTTTTATCAGGCCAATTTGAGTCTATATCCCTGAGGTTAAAACAACCCTTATCTATCTGATAAATACTATCAGCAAAAAGATCCAGAGAAAAGATCATAAAAAGCAGCAAAAACCATCTCATAAGCTACCTTTTAAGATTATTTACCACCTGAAGCATCTCATCACTTGTCTGAATAGCTTTAGAGTTGAGTTCGTAAGCCCTCTGCCCTGTTATCATATTAACCATCTCCTCAGCCACATTGACATTGCTCATCTCAAGGATACCTTGAACAACAGTCCCAAAAGCATCAGCACCTGGAGCACCAGTAACAGGCTCTCCACTTGCCGCTGTAGTTTGATACAGATTACGACCAATGCTTTTCAAGCCAGCTGGATTTATAAATCTTGCAAGCTCTATGGTACCCAGCTCAGTGGGATTAACATCTCCTGGGATAGTCACAGACACCGTACCATCCTGCCCAACTATTATGGAAGTGGCATTTTCTGGCACAGCTATAGCCGGCTCCAAAAGATAACCCTCTGCGGTCACTATATTGCCATTTGCATCCAGTTTAAAAGAACCATTTCTCGTGTATCCTATTGTTCCATCTGGGAGTGTCACCTGAAAAAAGCCATCCCCTTCTATAGCCAGGTCTAATTGATTACCAGTCTGCTGAAAATTACCTTGACCAAATATCTTTTCAGTAGCAACTACCTTAGACCCAAGCCCTATTTGTATCCCAGTAGGATGATTAATTCCAGCAGCAGTAGGCCCTCCAGCTGGTCTTATCTCCTGATAAAGCAGATCCTCAAAATGGATTCTCGTCTTCTTAAAACCAATATTGTTTACGTTGGCCAAATTGTTTGCTATATTATCGATGTTTGTTTGCTGGGCTGTCATACCACTTGCAGCTGTCCATAAAGCTCTAAACATACAATACCTCCTAAGCTATTCTTGCTATCTCGTTTGAAGCTTTCTCATTTAATTGATCAATGGTAAGTATTACCTTTTGATAGGTCTCAAAGCCTCTATGGGCCTCTATTAACTTAACCATCTCTTTTACCGCATTAACATTACTACCTTCAAGATAACCCTGCATAAGCAAAGGGTTGGCCTCTTCAACAGGTAAGGTATCAATAGCAGCAAAAAGGTTACGCCCTGTCTTCTGTAGTTTTGTTTTATCTTCAAAAGATACGATATTTAGCCTATCAAGCTGAACGCCATCAACCATAATCTCACCGGTAGAAAGAAAAATGATATTACTACCCGTCAATTGTATAGGTTGATTATTATTTGATAATACCCTGTAACCACTACTGTTTACCAGTTCGTTGTTACTGTTAAGGGAAAAGGCCCCATCACGGGTAAATCTTATACCAAAAGGTGTTTCCACTACAAAGAATGCATCTGGATTGTTTAATGCAATATCCAGTTTGTTACCAGTTTGATAAATAGCTCCAGCAGAAAGATCTAAATAGTTTTTATCCAGTTGAACTGTTTTATTTATCGTTTGGTTGTATAGAGAAGCCCTTATAATATTCTCAGGATATTCAGTAGCTTTTGCCACATAGTTTTTAAAGGTATACCCATCCTGCTTATAACCATTCGTATGTACATTTGCCAAATTGTTTGAAACAGCACTCACAATCTTTTCCTGCATCATCATACCAGAAGCTGCCACATACAGTCCATTTAACATATCACCCCTCCAAAAATATCTTAGTAAAAGACTTTTCTAAAAGGTAATTTAGTCCCTTTACAGTGAGATACTTAACAGATTTTGCGGATTTAGATGGATAGTAAAAGAAATTTTCATCTGATTTTGATACCGCTGTCACTTTTGTCCACATAATAGGTCTATTATCTTTAGAGAGGATCGTCATCTCTATGTCAGAACTGTTCTCTCCAAAAAGCTTCTCATAGGACTCAACAAGGGATACAAGTATAATAAAATCAGCTTTTTCAGGCTTTTGCACTATCTCACCAAGTCTGTTTGCTATGATGACCCTTTCTAATATAGTTTTTATATTCTCAGAATAGGTTACCTCTCCAAGTTTTGTCATCTTTTCTGGCATCACATAATACCTAAACTTATCATAGGTAAGGTGATTACCATAATCAGCATACACATAATTTTTATATTTGACGTCTGTTTTATCAAATATCAGCGAGGAAAAATTGGAATTAAGTTCCACCAATGCTGTCATAAGTAAAAAACCTTGGGAGGTGTTTGTCAAAACATTGACAGTATTTTCAGTAATAGTTGTGGCATTTTTTACGGGATTACCAACAATAGAGCAGTTCCATAAAAAAACTGTCATTAAAATTATTATGTATCTCATCATCGCCTCCTAAACATAGGAAAGCAACGATGATGCCAAAAAAGCAGATACTTTTTACCTGATATCTGTCCTTAAAATGTTTTCATCTTTATCGTAGGTAATTCTGATGAAGATATAACTACTCTTTTTCCTTGATGATTCAATAGGAGTACCAGCTATTTCCCAAATACCAAGAGTTACTAAATCAAGTAAACCGTGCATTACAGCCCTTTGAACTGATCCATCGTCTATATTAAACCTATACTCCTCCACAGTCGTCCCATCAGCATGTTTGTTTGAACTGATGACTTTGGGACCCATAAGCAGCACACAGGTCCTATTGCTGCATCTGGAAAGACCCTTTTGTAGTTCCAAAGGCTTTAGCCCTTCACTTGTGGAAGCCATATATACAGAACAACCCCAAAAAGAGTACACCACAAACATGAGGAACATTAATCTCTTCATACACCTATAATAGCATAAAAAACTTATATTCACAACAGTTAACTCTCACCATGTAAAATAAAAACAGCCCAATAAAAGGGGTTTGGGTATTTTGTTTTGATTTCAGATCTTGTAAGCTTGATGGCTTCAGATCTATCTTTTCCAGATTTTATATGAGTATAAAATCTTTTCATATAATCAACAGCAACATCACTTGCAACTTCCCATAGGCTTACTACAACAGATTTAGCTCCAGCTTGCTGAAACGCTCTGGCAAAACTTACCACCCCTTCACCTTCTATCTCTTTACCAACCCCTGTGACACAAGCAGATAAAACAACCATATCAGCAGTTAATGTCATTGCAGAAACCTCACTAAGTGTAAGAAATCCATCATCCAAGCTATTCTCCACTTGATTAAGTATGATAAAAGGTTCATTAACCCCCTTTATCTGCAAAGGTAAAGATGCATGAGTTGCAAAATGTAGATATTTATAGTTTTGCAGGTTAGCTTTCTTCACATTTGTTTCGTTAGCAAAGATAGATAATAAAATCTTTGGAGGTTCCATTTTTACACCCATAATCTTTGCGATCTCTTTTATTTCCTCCTCAGTCTCAGGCAAAGGCGGAAAATCTATAATTTGCTCTTCCAATTCCCCATCTAACTTAGACTTTATTGCAACCCCTCTAAAAGAATACCTGCTGTCCAATGTTGTTTTCGCTACATTCCCTTTTTTCCATTCCACATATCTTGGATCATAGGCAGAATATATTGGATTACCCACTGCAAAAAGTAGTTCTGGTTGTTCTTTTTTCTGTAAAACTCTATTTAAGCTAAGGATTGTAGCTGATTGATAATAGGATATAACAAATCTATCAGCTAAAAAAACACTGTCTTGAAATGACTTTCCCTCTTCAACTACCAGTGCCTCAAAGGGTAATAACCCCAATATACCATCTGGTACAATTATAATCTTTTCCCCTTTTTTTACATGCTCAACCGCTTTAGAGAATAGAAGATTATAGAGTGTTTTTGCAGTTTTTATAGAAAAAAGCTCAGGTCTTTTTGTATTTAATGGTTCCATAAAGGTTTTTACTATATCTTCTAAAGTCTCCTTTTCTATGGGTATTCTGACTACCTCCTTTACACCTTCACGTTTGACAACAAAGAGATAGGTTATATCATCACTTAACATGTATTCAAGTAAAACCTCATTATCCCTAAGAGGTAGCCCCTCTGCTTTCACTGAAGATGGATAGTACAAAGCTGCATATCTGGGGTAATTAGTCCGGTATACACTTATCAATTCATCCAACAGTTTTTTGATTTTTTCCTTTTCAAGCATAAGCTGTTTTAAAGCCTCATCCCCTTTTTTTAAAGCCTCTGTCCATCTGCCTTCAACAAAATTTAGATCAGATAAAAGCCTTTTTTCAGCTTCTCTAAGCTTTTCTGGAACATACACTGTTTCACTCTGTTTTCTTGCATTGGAAATTATTTCAAGAAGGGTTCTTGCCTTTGTAAGCTCCGCAAAATAGAAAGCAACAGATTTGGGATTTGATCCCAAGGTAGAAAAGTTAAATGCCGATCTTCGCGTTTTCACCTCATAAAGATATGTCTCTGGTTTAACAGTAAATCTGCTTCCATAAACAACACTCTGCCCTCTTTCTGACATCTCTACCATAATAGAGACAAGCTCCCTATAAGGTAAAAGTCTACTATAATAACTACCACCTAAAAAGAACTGTTCCCTGTCAATAAGTGACTGCCTCATATCCTCTATTAGATTTATAGCATTCATTAGATTTATTGCTGCTTCCTGCAATTGACCTTTACCTTTGAGGGCTAATCCCAGTTGGATATAATACTCAATCTCCTTTTTTACTCCATCTCTTGGGGTGATTGGCGTTTCATTTAGAAGTTTGATCGCTTCATCATACCTTTTTGTTTTAATATATAATTCCACAAGACCTGTATGTAATAGCTTATTGGGTCTAACCGATGCTTCTAACCTCCGTCTCTCCAAGAAAACATCTTCAGCCTCCTTATACTTTTTCATTCTCAGGTATATGGCACCAAGGTTGTTCAATCTGATTTCTAAAGAATGGGGATTTTGTAACTTTCTTTCAATCTCCAATGATTCATTTATATATTTAAAAGCCTCTTTTAACTGCCCTCTTCTAAAATACTCCATGCCTATATTGTTCAATATATTACTAAGAACAGCAGGTCTAACCAATTTTCTCTCAATATCTAAGGCATTTTTATAATAATCAAAAGCTTTATCCAAATACCCCATTTTCCCGTAGAGATTTCCCATGTTATTGTTCAAAGAGGAAAGAAGTGGGAGATCGTTGATATTTTTTACATATTTCATAGATTCATTGTAGTACTCCAGTGCCTTTTCATATTTTGAAAGATCAGAATAAAGAGTACCTACATTGTTTAAAGTGGTTGCAAGCTCTTTAATGAGATTGTATCTTCTTTGTATCTTAATGGCCTCCTCGTATTGGGAGATAGCTCTTTCATATCTAAAAGTATCTACATAAGCATCCCCCATAGCCCTCAACACAATAGAAACCCCTTCATGATCATCATATTTTTTCGAAATCACAAGGGATTCTTCGAAATATTTCAGTGCATCATTGGGTTGACCTTTCAAAAGGTATGTAATACCAAGCTGAAATAAAGTAGCCCCAACAGATTGTTCATCTTTTTTTTCTCTGTAAAGCTTTATCGACTCATTAAAGCTTGTTATAGCCTCATTATACCTTCCGGTAGCACGGGCAGCTTTTCCCAACTCATGATAAACAATATCTAAAGTGTTTTTTAATCCCAAATCTGTGAATATCTTTTTAGATTCAGTAAGATATCTATACGCCTTTTCGTAATCCGATGATGATTTATAATACACCATTCCTGCCAGAAGAAGATTATCCGCAAGCCATTCCCTATTACCCCACCTTCTGTTTGTTTCTATAGCTTTTTCATAATAAAATATAGCTTTATCATATTCACCTAAATCATCATGAGTAGCACCAAGACCATTGTAATTAGCAGCCAAACATTCGTAATCCCCTGCACACATAGAAAGGGATTGTTGGTAGTATTGTAAGGCCTCCTTATACCTTTTTTCTTTGTATGCCTTATCTGCAAGCTCCCAAATTTTCCCGGCTTCTACCTTACAATATACCTGAGCTGTAGAAAAAAAGAACAACCCTAACAGGCAAAATACTACTTTTCTCATATCCATCATTATAATATATATTGAAACAAATTCAAGAAACTTTAAGGATTTGCTTTTAAACTGATAATAAAAATCTGGACAAAGTAACCAAAAGAATAGTTACTCCATCCAGAGATAGATACCATACATTTCTAGCCTTCACATGTCTCTGGCGCTTTACTATCTAATGAATGCTCCAAAAGATATTGATGGATATTTCTTAAATCCTCTTCCGTAAGTTTAGCTTTTTCAAGCTCATTGTTCTTGTGAATCTTTCTTAACCTATCAAAATTGTTTGTGAAATAAGAGTCCCACTTACTAGCAGTATAGCTATTTGGTACTATGCCATCTTTTTTATGGCACATCTGATAGCAGTTTTTACGAAATTTTCTTCTACCATCTCTTGTATTAGCCGCAAAAAGGGAAGTAACAAAGGCTATCAGCAACAAAATAGCTACAAAAAAATAAAATTTCCTCATAAAAACCTCCATATCTGGATAAATAAACCTATGTTAAATATATCGCTTTTTAAATTAAAAATCAATAAAAATTTATAAATATATTGAAAAAAAATTATAAATGATTTAGAAGGATACCATGAATATTCGTGCTTTTAGATTACAGGATGACATACTAAACGAAAAGCAAAAATCCTTCATCCTTGATCTTACCAATAGGTATAACAGTAAAACCTCTAAATCCAAACGTTATGTTTCCCAAAACAGATACCACCTCTGTGATTGGATAAATTCCCTTGGATTTAAATTAAGCTTAAAAGAGATGATTTATCCCATCATCTCCCAATCATCAGAAGGAGCCTATTTCATAGATATAGATGGTAATAGATATATAGATATCGCAATGGGTTATGGGGTATGTTTTCATGGACATAAACCAAAGTTTGTGGTAGATGCCATAAAAGAACGATTGGAAAGGGGATTTGAGCTTGGCCCTCAAACAGTAGAGACCGGTGAAGCAGCCTATCTCATCCACAAACTCACTGGGGTTGAAAGGGTCACCTTCTGTGGAACAGGCTCAGAAGCTGTAATGTTTGCCTTAAGGATTGCCAGAGCCTATACAAAAAAAGATAAAGTAGTGATTTTTGCTAACTCTTTTCACGGTACTTTTGATGGCATTCTGGGGAAAACAGATGGAGAAAGCACAACTGCCATATCACCAGGTACCCCTCAGGGGATGATAAAAGATATCGTCGTTTTGGAATACGGATCAGAAAAAGCCCTTGACTATATAAGAAAAAATGCCCATAGCTTAGCAGCTGTAATGGTTGAACCTGTGCAGACCCGAAACCCATCTTTAAGACCAATAGGTTTTTTAAAAGAATTAAGAAGTCTTGCTAATCAACATTGTTTTGTATTGATCTTTGACGAAACAGTTACAGGTTTTAGGGTACACAGTGGTGGAGTACAAAAAGCTTTTAATATAAACGCCGATTTGGTGATATACGGTAAAGCATTAGGTGGTGGGCTACCGATAAGCGCTGTCTGTGGTAGAGCTGATATCATGAAGGTTGTTGACGGTGGCTATTATCAGTTTGGTGATCTATCCCATCCAGACCCTTATGTGATCTTTTTTGCAGGAACATATTTCAAACATCCATTATCTATAGTATCTACCCTTGCTTCGTTAAAAGAGATATACAAAAACAATAATAGGTTACAAAACTACACCAACAAGCTCACAAAAAAACTTGTAAGTAAATTAAACGATATGTTCCAAAAGAAAAAGGTACCTATTGTAGTTCATCACTATTCATCCTTTTTTCGCTTTTTTACTGTGGACCCATATCCATTTACCAGCGATCCCATTGAACTTGAGATCTTCTTTCTACTTATGATCTTAAAAGGTGTTTATACTTGGGAGAGAAGAATATGTTATCTCTCAACAGCCCACACAGAGGAAGATATATCATCGGTAATCAAGCACGCTGAAACATCTATTGATGAGATGAGAGATGGTGGTTTTGAGTTTACCACCTGATCATTCGATTATTCTTGCCTTTCCATTTTCAAAAATAACTGCCGCAGAAAGATAAAAAATTTCACCCTTTTTAAACACCCCATTATCCAGCAAGAAATGGTAAATATCCTCGCTCCGAGCTCCAGAAGAACAATAAAATATTATTTTTCTATCCCTCGGTAGTTTATGATAGTTTCCAATAATAAAACCATACGGAAAGTTTACAGCTCCTCTAATATGGGCCGAATGATATTTAGTTGGATCATTAAGATCCACTAAAAGGTACTTATCCCCTCCATGTTTTATTAGATCTATGAAGTCTGCTTTTCTTAATTTTCCATCATCAGGTTTTTCTTCTATGATAATATTGTTTTTCCTTATCCACTCTTCTAACCCACCACTAAATAGATAAACGTTTTTATAACCCAAGGAGATAGCCTTTCTCGCAGAGTTTGGAGATAAAACACAGTGAGGATTTTTACAATAAAAAATAAGTGGGATGTCATAAGAAGTTGGTAAAAAATGCATTAGCTCCGAAAACTCATCATCTGGAATATTTATAGCTCCATCGATATGAAATTTTGCAAAAGAGCTTCTACCCCTTGAATCCACAAGACAATGCTCTTTTTTTCTCAACTCTAATAGTTCATTATAATCGATCTCTATCGGTACAACCTCTTTCCTCTTCCACCATAGCATAGCTATAACCTACTAAGCAGTTTTGCTTCCTCTTCCAATAAATGTTCAAAGAGATAACCTAAAGTCCATCTTATAGAATGCTCTGTGATCATGGCCATTATAGGCCTTTTTAGATTTAACCCTTTGTACGTCTGGATAAAATCACCTATCTCATCTTTGGTTAGTCCATCAAAAAGAATAAACCTCCTACTCATCTTGGAACCCTTCTTAGAGCTTTCAGATAATGAACTCAAAACAGTACCCATATCCTCTTCAAATATTTCTTTTATGTCATAGACAACATTTTTAGATAAAAGATCGATCTCATCCTCCGAAAAACCACCCAAAAAGATACACTTTTTAATGTCCATAGATATCAGCTCTCAGATACGACAAAATAGGTATCTTTTTTCTAAACTCTTTGGCTTCGTCTATGTTTATATCTACACTACCTACAGCATCAACCTGTCTACCCAAAGTTAGAAGCGTCTCCCCACTTGGAGAGATCACCCTTGACTCACCAGCAAACTCTTCCCCCCAAATACATCCCACAGCATTACAGAGCACGAAAAAAGATTGATTCTCTATAGCTCTTGCTGTTGCAAGGGTTACCAGATGTTCCCTTCTGGATGATGGCCATTCTGCAGGTAGAAAAAACAGGTCCACACCTGATTTAAAGTATACTCTAAACATCTCAGGATAGCGTAGATCAAAACATACAGCACATCCACACACAGCACCATTTAGCCTAAAGGCAGCCAACCCTCTACCTTTTTCAAAATGCTTATCTTCCTCCATGAGGGGAAACAGGTGGGTTTTATCATATGGGAAATCGTATCCATTGTCATTTTTTAGAAAAAAAGAATTATACTTTTTTCCATCTATTTTCCTAACAATGGAACCAACATAGGTATTCCCATCCGGAAGTTGTTTTACTATACTGTGATGATCATCTGGAAGTTTATCTATATGCTTATAATTAAAGCCAGTAGTCCATAGCTCTGGTAAAACTACTACCGAACCTTTTATACTACTAACAAGATCTGACACTTTTTCCAGATTTTTATCAGGATCCTCTTCTATTCTTATCTGCACTAAAGTTATATTCACAGCTACCTCACGTATACTTTAGTTCTTGATCAACGATAATATGTTCTAAAAACTCTTTCTCATTCTCATTTAAACAGTCTTTAAAAATACATTTCTTTTTATCCACTACTTCATCTTCAACAAAAATGGGGGTATCCGTTCTTAAACTCAATGCTATCCCATCAGAAGGTCTGCACTCTATAGTGACAAGATTACCAGAATGTTCAAGCTCCATCCTGGCATGAAACACCCCATCAGAAAAAGCATAAATCACCATTCTATTCGTGCTGACATCACCAAGATTCAACAGAACATTTTTCATAAAATCATATACCATCGGCCTTGGGAAATTAAGAGAAGCAAGTACAGTATATATAGCCTCAGCTTCAAATGGTCCCACCGGCAAAGGTAAAATGATGTTTTCATCTAAACTTTGAAGTATCACATTATAACATGATAATAAAGGGTTTTTGATTACTGTTCTTACCTTAAACTGAATCATTGGACCTCCAGAACTCCAAAAAGCGAATTTTTTTTAGCCTCAGCGATCTTTACCATAACAGTATCACCTAAGGAAAGCTTCTTAGGGGAAATGAAATTTACAATTCTATTTCTACGGTTTCTACCAGAATAGACATGAGAATCCTTTTTACTGCTTCCTTCCACCAATACTTCCTGATATTCACCCACTTGATTTAATAGAAGTCTGCTGGTGATTGCTTGCTGTAGGGTCAAAAGCCTATTTAATCTATCAGCTTTTTCTGCCGCAGACACATCATCTTTCATTTCTGCTGCACTTGTTCCTTTACGGGGGGAGTACTTGAAAGCAAATACAGTCTCATACTCCACCTTAGATATGGCTTCTAAGGTTTTCTCAAAATCCTTCTCATCCTCTTGAGGAAAACCTACAATAAAATCGGAAGACAAAGCAAGTCCTTTGATCCTCTCTTTTGCATAAAAAACCTTCTCATAGTACTCTTCAAGGGTATAACCCCTATTCATCTTCTTTAAGACTTCATCAGATCCAGCCTGAAGTGGTATATGAAGATATTCACATATTTTAGGCTCAGTAGCTATAAGATCAGCTAACTCTTTACTGAAATCCTTTGGATGTGAAGTAACAAACCTTATTCTATTTAAACCTTCTATTTTAGTTACCATATATAGAAATTGTGCAAAATCTATCTTTTCGTCAAGACTTTTTCCATAAGAATTGACATTTTGTCCCAAAAAAGTTACCTCTTTTACCCCTTGATCCACCAAATATTTTACCTCATCAAAGATGTCTTTATAATGCCTGCTTTTCTCTCTACCACGCACATAAGGCACTATACAATAACTACAAAAATTATCACAACCCTTCATAATGGTAACAAATGCCGATATAGATGTGGTTCTATGAAAAATAGGTACAGAAAAATCATCTGAAGAAAACTCTGTAATAACAACTCTTTCACCTCTTTCAACCCTACTTATGGCTTCGTATAACCTGGGTATACCGTCTGTACCTAATACCAGATCCACATGCCGGTTTTCTTTCAAAAGCTTCTCCCCTTCTTCCTGCGCCACACAACCAGCAATAGCTATCTTAAAATCTGGATTATCACTTTTAAGCCTTTTCAGACGACCTATCTCGCTTCTTACCTTTTCTTTTGGCTTTTCCCTTACACTACAGGTGTTGATAACGGCAAAATCGGCCTCCAATGGATCATCTGTATGTTCATATCCCATCTCTTCGAAAATAGACAATATTCTTTGGGAATCGTATTCATTCATCTGACAACCAAAAGTCCTGATATAAACCTTCTTAATCATTTTAACTCTCTACCAAACCTCTTGTTTATTTTATTTTTTAATTCCTCATCAGTTAGCAAACCGTAAAATCTCTTTAAATTCTTTTTATCCCTAATAAGACCATAGGCATAGGTGCTGTAATATATACTCATCTGGTCATTTAATCCCTTACGCAAATTAATCACCGATGATGCCATACCTTCTTTAAGTAGCTGGTCTGTGATATTGTCGAGGTTACCGCACTTTCGCAAGTATTGATAGTTCTTTTGTTCTAAAAGATTTGCTTTTATTATTGGATACCCTATTTCGCACAAAATAAAGGTATAGTTATCAGGGATTGTATTGATCAAATGTTTTAATCTTTTTACATCATTTTTATCGCTATAGACTTTGATCAAACTTTTGTAATATCTGTCATTCTTCTCTACAAAACATCTATCTATTAGATTTATATCCACTTCTTTATTCAGCTTAAAATGGGCATCAAGGATCATACAATAGCTCTCAGGTAGAAGATCGATATGTTTATTATACTGATAAGATTTCAATACATCCTCAAACTTCCCTACTTTCCACACCCTTTCTATCGCCAAATTTATTGTATCTTTGTCCCTATACCTATTGTAAGCTTTCCAAAACTCCGTCATTAACTCTAATCTGTATAACTTTATACTTAATTGTTTTATCTCATCATTTGAAAGATTAGAAAGATTTATCAATGAAAAAGCCTTTTTAATACTATCCACTTTGTCTATCTGCATAATATAGTAAAACCTGAGTCTGTCAGAGAGGTTTTCAGGATCTATCTCAGTATTATTATCGATGGAACATGATGTACCTAGAAGAGCATTTTTCAAGCTATAATCCCTATATTTTTCTATCAAATCGTAAGCCTGTGTACAATTATCCATTGCTGTAATGTAAACATGATCAAAAATCATCCCCCTTTTATCAAAACGATTATCATCAATACCGTTAATCTGATAGAAATACCCCTTAGCTTTAACATAATCCTTCTTTAGAAGATATATCTTATAAAGTAGATACTTCGCAAAAATAGCTTCCTTACTTCTGTTATCCTTCTGGAGAAACTCCTCGAGATTCATAGCGGATATATCATAAAAACCATCGTTATAAGCACTCAAACCAACATAATAACTCTCTATCTCTGACCAACCAGTACTAAAAAAGCTAAACAATAAGAGCAATATTAAGATCAGTTTTTTATACATTCCGCCATTATCTCTATAGGGTGTTTTATGCTTTTTGCACTCATGTGTTCCATCTGCATTCTACAGGTAGGACAGTCTGTCGCTCCCAAATGGGAATTAGACCTATTTAACTTTTCTATCATCGGAGAACCTATCTTGACACTTAATTCATAGTTCTTGCTTGATATACCCCAACTACCTGCCATACCACAACAATGGGAGTTTAAATGCTCCACTTCGAGCCCCTTTACCTTTTTCATCATTAAAATAGATGAATCAGCATCTCTTTGTACCTTCAGATGACAAGGCATATGGTAAGAAACTTTAAGGGGAGCTGGTGCAGAAAAATTTACTCTATCAGAAAACTTGTTGACCAGAGAACTTATATGGATTAACTTCTGCTTAATAACAGGAATTATACTATCGTTTGATAGATAATTCCATTCCTCCATTAGAGAAAGACCACATGAGGAACAGGTTACGACTATAAAGTCTACATCATAGACCAACTTTTTCCAAGACTGTAGGTTTTCTTTTATTTTATCACTGGCATGCTTGACCATACCCTTAGAAAGCATGGGCAAACCGCAACAGTGCTGATTTGGTGTTATCACCTGCATACCCATACTTGTCAGAACCTTTATTGCCGATTCACCTATCTCTGGCTTTATATAAGAAGCATAACAACCACTAAAGTACAAAACCTTTATATCCCCCTCACCCTCATATCTCTTAACCCTTTCAAAAAGACAATCCTTTGGAAAAACCACAGGCTCCCTCTCCGCAGATATACCAATCAATGACTCTGCTACCTTTCTCACCATCTTAACATGTAACGGAAGATTTATAAACTTTGAGAACTTCCTTGTATATCTACCAGCAAGTTCAGCACTGACAAGCATCCGCTTTTCCAGTGACACACCGAACCTTTTTACATAATGACCCCTTGCTTCAATCGCCATTTTCGGAATATTGACATTGGAAGGGCATTCTTTATAACAACTACCACAATTTACACAATGATCTATTATATATTGGAAAGCAGATTCAAAAACAGCTTGATCAGGTATCTCTCCACTTATCAAATATCTTAAGATATTCGCTTTTGCCTTCGGTGCAGCAGCCTCATCCCTTGTAAACTTGTATATTGGACACATCCTTGTTGCAGTAGTAACAGTGGTACATTTTGAACAACCATGGCACTTTTCCACTTCTTCTAAAAAAGTACCATTCCATTTTAAAAGATTATCGAAAACCTCTTTACTTTTGTAATCCTTGCCATATCTAAGGTTTTTAAGCACTTGAAACTCATCATGATAGGTTTTTATCTCGGGATTTAAGATGTTGTATGGATCAAAAAGCCCTTTCACCTCAAGAAATAGTGGGTATATCCTTTCATACTGTTGTCTGATATAACAGCTCCTTATTCTCCCATCACCATGTTCACCAGATATGGCACCACCTAATGAATGCACTAGATCAAAGAACTCATCCGCAATAAGCTTTAACTTTATAACATCAGATTCCTCCTTAAGATTTAACAACGGTCTTGTATGCATTAACCCCTTTGCTATATGTCCATAGACAACAAAATTAACTTGATATTTTTCAAGGAGGGCATAGGTCCCCTCAAAATACTCCACTAGCCTATCTAAAGGTACAGCAGCATCTTCAATTAGGGCCAATATCTTTTTCTCACCCTTTAATTTATAAAGTATCGGTACAGCAGCTTTCCTAACAGCCCAAAATCTACTCTTCTCATCTTCCTCTATTGCTAAAAAGCTACTTGAGGATAGCCTTTCCTCTTCTAGTATCTTTTTTGCAAGGATAGCTTTTTCCTCTACTTCTGTTTTGTCGATAGAATCAAACTCAATGAGCAAAACATTATCTATACCACTGGGTATTCTATCTCTAAGGGACTCATCGGACTCCTTTGCAATTTTAAGTAGAGACTTATCCATGATCTCTATACCTGCAGGGCCAAGTGGCATGAGCTTTTGAACAGCCTTAGCTGATGATATAATATCATCAAAATATGCCACTACAAGGCTATCATAAGCAGGCTTTGGCTCAAGCTTGAATTTTAATTTGGTAACAACCGCCAAAGTCCCCTCAGAACCAGCAAGCAATTTCTTTATATTTAGCCTGCCATTTTCAACTAAACCTTTCAAGTTATAACCTGCTACATTATACCTTATATGGGGGTAAGAAGCCTCAATGTCATCTGCATTGTTTATGTAAATATCATATATCTTTTTAAACTGCTCAGGCAGATCATCATAATCAGCATGTTCCAGTTCACTTATCGAATACACTGAACCATCGCTTAAAATTAGCTCCGCATCCAGAATATAATCAGCCACATTTCCATACTTAACTGAGTGGGCACCACTTGCATTTGTTCCATACATACCTCCAAATGTGGCATACTCCCCACTGGAGGGATCAGGAGGGAAAAACAACCCCTTCCCCTTTAAAAACTCCTCCAACTCTCCAAATCTATATCCCGGTTCACATATAAAATACATTTTATCATAATCAATTTCTACAAGACGGTTCATATATTTTGAAAAATCAAGAACAATCCCTTTACCGATAGCTGATCCACATAGACCACTACCAGCCCCCCTGGAATGTAAACTAAAGCCATATTTCCTACAAAAACTTACCACCTCTACCACATCATTTCTATTTTTAGGGTATATCACCAGTATAGGCTCAACTTTAAATATACTACCATCTGTCGAATGCATGAGCCTTCTTAATTTATCGGTAAAAATATCCCCAGACACCCTTTCTTTTAATTCTTCAAAGATATTGCTTGTAAGATGAGGCATCAATTGCTCCTTGTTTTTTAAGTAAGAATATCTAAATTATATTAAAAATGTCAATAAATAATCTATATTGCCAAAAGATTTTGTCAATGAATGATTTTATGATTGTAATTTTTCCAAAAAGTCGATACAAACTGTGCAGATATTATCCCCAGAAAGAACTAACGTATTATCAAGACCAAAATTCCCTTTTATAGAAGATTCAGCAAGCACTTTTAATATAGTATGGGGATCTATATTAGTACTATCATCAAAGAAAAATTTTATCTGTTTACCAGATATCACAACCTTTTTAATACTTATTCTTGAAGAAAGATATTTTATATACATGATATTCAAAAGATTCCTCACAGGTTCAGGGATATCGCCATAATTTGAGCTAAGCTCCTCTTCCAAAGAAAGGTACATTTGCCTATCCAAATCAGATAACCTATTATACCACCTCATCCTTTCTGTAGGCTCAACAATATAATCGGCAGGTATAAAATAAGGTATGGAGGCTTGAATTTCTGTATCCACATGTTTTACATGTTCCCCCTTTAGCTCCTGAATAGCATCATTAATCATTTGTATATACAACTCATAACCTATACTTGAAATATGCCCTGACTGTTCAGCTCCAAGCATTTCACCTGCACCTCTTAACTGGAGATCATAAGAGGCAATTTTAAAACCACTCCCCAAATCAGACATTTGTTGGATAATCTTAATCCTCTTTTTTGCAAGTATCGATAGTAGATTAAAGTTCCTCACAAAAAGGTAACAATACCCCCTTCTGTCAGATCTGCCAACCCTTCCCTTTAGCTGATAAAGCTGAGACAGTCCAAACCGTTCTGCACCATCAATAATGATAGTGTTTACATTCGGTATATCTATACCATTTTCAATTATAGTGGAACACACCAAAACATCCAGATCCCCTTCATAAAATCTGTCAAGCACCTTTTCTACCTTAGCAGGATCCATCTGCCCATGAGCTATTTCCACCCTGGCTTCAGGTAGCATCCCCTTTATTCTGTATGCCACTTCTTCAATCTTTTTTAAATCGTTAAATAGGTAATATGCCTGGCCTCCTCTTTTTAGCTCATGTAATAGGGCATTTTTGACCTCATCCTCACTGCTAATGATATTTGTAATCACAGGCAGTCTATCTTCAGGAGGGGTTTCGATTATACTAATATCCCTTATACCAGATAGAGAAAACTGCAATGTTCTTGGAATAGGCGTGGCACTCATTGCAAGAACATCTATATTA
Organism: Calditerrivibrio sp.; assembly: GCA_026415135.1. Taxonomy (NCBI): domain Bacteria; kingdom Pseudomonadati; phylum Deferribacterota; class Deferribacteres; order Deferribacterales; family Calditerrivibrionaceae; genus Calditerrivibrio; species Calditerrivibrio sp. The sequence continues at coordinate 20,650 of JAOAHS010000037.1, forward strand.
CTTTTTAAATTTTTTATCTTCTCCTTATGAGCTACCCCAAACCTTTGTTCTTCATCTATCACCAATAACCCGAGATCCTTAAAAATCACATCATTCGAAAGTAATCTGTGAGTACCTATGATGATATCCACTGCACCTCTTGAGAGATCTTTTAAGACCTCACTTATCTCTTTTCTGGATCTAAATCTTGATATATATTCTATCCTAAATGGTAGATATTTAAACCTCTTTTTAAACGTTTCAAAATGCTGTTTAACAAGTATCGTAGTGGGAGCAAGTATTGCCACCTGTTTACCAGAGGAGCAACATTTACAAGCAGCCCTTACAGCTACCTCTGTTTTACCAAAACCCACATCGCCACATACAAGTCTATCCATCGGCTGTTCTTTCTCCATATCATACAAAACATCCTTAATGGCATTAAGCTGGTCCTCAGTTTCATCATATTCAAAAGAATCTTCAATAATTTTTAGAAAAGCCCCATCATCTTTGAAAGCAAACCCTTTTTTTGCTTTTCTTTCTGCATAAAGCTTTAAGAGATCTATGGCAATCTTCTTAGCACTTTTTTGAGCCTGCTCTTTGAGTTTTTTCCATTTTGTACTTTGCAGTGAATTTATCTTTGGCGCTGAGTCTCCAACCCCAATATATTTTTGTATTTGTCCAATATTTTCAAGGGATACAAAAAGTATCTCTCCACCCTCGTATTCAATTGTAAGATAATCACCCTCAATACCACCTATCTTTTTATGCTCCAAACCTTTAAATATACCTATACCATAGTCAACATGTACCACATAATCGCCGATCTCAAGATCAGAGATGTTCGTCCTGAAAACATCTTTTCTACCCTTCTTTCTCCCCTTTCGCACAAACCCAAAGATATCTTCATCTCTAAAGAACGCCAAATGATCCTTTTCATTTATAAAACCCCCTGTTATGGAAAAAGGGTACATGTTAAGTTTTGCCACATTGAGTTCTTCGTAAGATTTACATACGTTTATATCAATCTCATAATCTCTAAAAAAGTCTTTTATAATAGTTTGAAATCTTTCACTTTCTACAGCTACAACTGTTTTAATACCTTTACCTCTGTACTCTTTAAAAAAATCTGCAAGCCTTGCAAGGCTCTGGTAACTATTCTTTAACCCCTGTACAACAAATGTAGTGCTCTTAAAATCTATCAATTTTGTCGATCCCTCGGTATACACCTCTGTTAACCATACTATCTCCTTGTCCAGCACTTTTTTTAGATCCTGCTTCGTTAAAAAATTACCATTTAGAATAAAATCATCCACGGAGTACTCCCCACAAGCATCCATGAGCCTTAGATAAAACTTATCTATCTCATGTTCCAAATGTTCACCGATATAGACAATTTCCCAATCCTTTAGGTAATCAAAGAGGGTACTCATCTGTTTGTATACACAAGGAGCATACCAGTGATGTCCAGCAAACTTACCGTATAGATTAGCCTTTTCTTTTAAGGTATCACTTTTTAAAGCCTTCTTGAAATCATCAAGATCATAAATCCCTTCGTTTGCAGGTATAATAACGAACTCTTTTAGTTCCATTGTTCTTTTTTGGGTATCTATGTTATACTCATAAATAGCTTCTATATCGTTATCAAAAAACTCTACTCTTATTGGGGAATCGTAGTTAACCGGATAGAAATCCACGACATCCCCTCTGTACGAAAACTCCCCTTCTCCTGTTACTATCTCCACCTGTATGAAGCCTAAATAGTCCAAATAATAGATAAGCTCATCCCTATTGAAGATATCTCCTTTTCTAATAGTTATGAGAGAAGAGCTAAGTATTTCAGAAGGTATTACCTTTTTGACAAGCCCATAAATAGTACACAAAACCACACCACTACTGCCATTGAGAAGTTTTATAAGGGTTTCAAGTCGTTTACCTACAATTTTGGGCATTATTCTTGTTTTCTCAAAGGGCTCATGCTGATAGCTGGGAAAGGGAAGTAGATGATCTTTAAGGAAAAAGTCTAATTCATTAAAAATCCTTTCATAAAGATAATCGTCCACCAACACAAGGTATTTTTTATTTCTATCGATAAATTTTGTAAGGTAATAACTTCTAGCACTACCCCAAAGCCCTGAAAACTCTTTATACTCTAATGACAGGGGGTTAGCCCCTTGAACCATATCTCTTTAAGACCTCATCGATGATATTTGTCGTTGCAAACCCTTCTTCATAGTTTAACGATAACACTTTACCACCATGCTTTAATACTATATCAGCACCAACAATCTGATCAATCTGCCAATCCCCACCTTTTACTAAAATATGGGGCATAATATCCTTTATGAGCTCATAGGGCGTATCCTCTTCAAAAAAGGTAACAAAATCTACACTTTTTAAAGCATTCAACATAATCAATCGTTCATTAAGTGAGTTTATCGGTCTTTTTTCCCCTTTTAATCTCCTTACCGAAGCATCAGAATTCACACCGACTACAAGCAAATCACCTAACTTTTTGGCCTCCTCTAAATATTTTATATGTCCCACATGTAAAATATCAAAACAACCATTTGTAAATACGAGCCTATTTTGTTTTCTTAAAATGCTAAAAAAACTCTTCACGTCACTTCTATCTATAATAGCCATTACTCCATCTCCGCAAATCTTCCAAACATTATCTCATCCACTATGCCACATATTATATGAAAGCTTATGATATGTATCTCCTGAATACGCGCCGTAACATCGGAATCAACCCTTAAAAGTATATCACAAAGACCCATCATCTTACCTCCACTTTTTCCAGTAAAACCGATACTTTTAATACCCAGTTTTGAAGCTGTTCTAAGAGCCTTTATAACATTAGGGGAATTACCACTTGTAGATATGGCTATCACTATATCACCCTCAGATCCCAAAGCCTCTATCTGTTTTGAAAATATATCCTCGAAACTATAATCATTTCCAATAGAAGTTAGGATAGATGAATCAGTCGTAAGAGCAATCGCCGGCAAAGGAGGTCTTTCCATCTGAAATCTATTTACAAACTCTGCAGCTACATGTTGAGCATCTGCAGCAGAACCCCCATTGCCGAATATTAATAACTTACCACCTTTCAGAAAAGTGTTTGCTATCTCCTTTGATATCTCAAGAAGTATGGGAGTTGCCTCAGCGAAAAAACGGTTTTGAACAGTTTTTATATCGTTAATAATATCGTCAATATATTTTTCCATGGGTCACCTCATAGCTTTTCTGCAGCTTTTGTTGCAAGAGCAGAACGCTCACCTTTTATGAGCATTATCGATGCAGCTATAGGATCATTTTTAAACCTATCCACAACATAGCTCAAACCATTTGAATATATATCTATATAAGGATTATCAATCTGATTGGGATCACCGGTGAGAACAATCTTGGTTCCTTCCCCAGCTCGTGTTAGGATTGTTTTTATCTCATGGGGGGTAAGGTTTTGTGCTTCATCCACGATGAAGTATTGGTGGGGGATACTTCTACCCCTAATATAGGTAAGCGCCTCGATCTCCACCATATTCTGGGCAAAAAGCTCTTTGTATGATAGTTCACTATCACTTTGATCCAAAATAAGTGTGAGATTGTCGTACACAGGCTGCATCCATGGGTTTATCTTTTCTTTTAGTTCTCCAGGTAAATACCCCAAATCTTTTCCCATAGGAAATATCGGCCTTGACACCAACAACTTTTTGTATGCCCCATCATCCACCACTTTCTTAAGCCCTGCAGCAATAGCCAATAATGTTTTTCCTGTTCCTGATATCCCCACAAGACATACCAGTTTTATATTATCATCCATTAGGGCATCAAATGCAAAACGTTGTTCCGTGTTTCGTGCCGTTATCCCCCACAAACCATCTTTAAACTCAACAATCTTCCGAATATGCATCTGTTCATCAAACTTCGCCAAAACAGAGTGCCCAGGCCTGCTGTTGGAATCTAATCTAACATATTCATTTATAAACCCATCAAAGCCAGGATTAGGGACAATATGGTTTTTATAAAGTAAATCTATAATTTCATCATCTACCTGTAAAACCTTTGTCCCCTCAGCAAAATCAACAAAATCAGACCTTTCCTGGGTATAATCTATAGACTTTACCCCTAAAACATCAGCTTTTATTCTAAGGTTGGCATCTTTGGTCACAAATATAGTTTCATAAGGCTCATGCTCCTTCAACCATATAGCCACAGATATGATAAGATTATCAGCTTTATCGTGGATTAGATCATTAGAGACCTTTGAACTGATGGTATGATTGCAGATATTTACCCTTATCTTACTACCATTGGGTAGATACACCCCTTCTCTTAAATCCCCTTGTTTTCTCAAATCATCTAAGAATCTACCAAAAAATCTGGCATTGTATCCTGTTTGATCCATATTCTTTTTAAAATTATCTATCTCTTCAATGACCATGATAGGAATATTTATTATCGCATTTTCAAAAGAATCAACCGCTTTTGGATCGTAAAGGATTACATTGGTATCCAAAACATAGTTAACCATAATTCCCCCTAAAACTTTTTAAAACATTATATATAGTTTTAATAGTTATGCAAGTATTTTGACTTTTTCATTGACATTGACACATTAAAATGTTTATAAAAGTTTTAAGCAAAGAAAAAAGGAGATAGAACATGTCAAATGAAACCAACACCCAATTTGCCATCGGCAATATTTGGTTCCCTGGTCTTTCCTACAACACATACTTGGCCAAACCTGAGGAATCAGACAAACATCAATTAGGGATCGTTCTCGATACTTCTGTGGAAAATGCAGTTTTACTCAACAAGCTTGAAGATGGGAAGCATGTTTACAGATTTGGAATCAAATTTAACTTTAAAGCCGTAAACCCCATGGAAGATAAAAATCTACTCATATTTGAAACGGTTGGCCTGATGAGTGGGGATATAATCATGGATGATGAACATGATATAGACCTGTTAAAGAACTTTATCAAAGTTAATCAAAATATGATAGCATACCCATACATAAGAACCACTGTAGATCAAATGATTACAAAAGCAGGTCTTCCACCTCTATCGATGTTGATATTCTATTAAAAGTAAGGTGGAATACCACCTTACACTTTATTCCAGGGGATTTTCCCCTCTTCTAAATATTCTTTAATACTTTTTACACAAAGATCAGCCATATTATAGCGAGTATCTTCGGATGCACTACCTATATGGGGTAGTAAAACCACATTGTCCAGGTCAAAAAGCCCCTCGTCGATAACGGGCTCATATTCATAGACATCCAAACCAGCCCCTCTAATAATATTATTTCTTAAAGCATAAACCAGATCTGACTCTTTGACTATTGGTCCCCTCCCCGCATTTACAAATATCGCAGATGGTTTCATCCTTTTAAACGTCTCCAGCGTAAAAGCATATTTAGTAGATTCATTTAATGGAGCAAGGACAACTATATAGTCTGATGTAGATACAAGTTCATCAAAAGTCACCCACTTTGCCCCTGTCAGTACCTCACCCTCAAACTTTCTGTTTCTACTATAATAAACGATATCCATCTCAAACCCCTTACAGCATCTTGCAAAAGCCTGCCCAATCCTGCCAAATCCGTAAATACCCACCCTCTTTTTATACAGATCTTGACCTAAAAAAAGGTTTGGGGTCCAGCCGGTAAACCTCCTCTCCCGGGTAAATCGGTCGGCCTCTACTATTCTTCTGGCAGCAGCTATCATGAGGGCAAAGGCCAACTCCGCAGTGGTTTCAGTAAGTATATGTGGAGTATTGCATACAAGAATACCTTTTTGTTTAGCATAATTTACGTCAATATTGTTATAACCTACGGCATAATTTACAATTATTTTCAAATTTTCCCCTGTATCTATTAGATCCCTATCTATCTTATCCGACAACATAGAGATAATACCATCAGCATCAACAACTTCTTTCAACAAAAACTTACTATCCATCTGTTTATCTTCATCGTTATATACAAGATTATAACCTGCAAAAGCATCTTTTATAGGATATGGCAATCTCTGGGTAACAATAATCTTTTTCATAATCATCACCTACCTATAATTTTTTCTTTTAAACAGATCTGTCCTTTTGGAAATGATTCTATCTATAAACAAAACACCATCGAGGTGATCGATCTCATGTTGGATTAATATAGCCTCAAACCCTTCAGTCTCTATAACCCTCATATTCCCGCTCTCATCCAAAAATTGGACCACAATCCTTGAAGCTCTGGCCACATTACCAGTATAATCAGGCACACTCATACAACCCTCACGAAATTGGGTAAGACCTTCCCATTTTACTATCTCTGGGTTTATCATAGTATTGGGGCCATGATGATCCTTGCATTTAGGGTTTTTAGAGGGGTCGATGACGATTACCCTTATTAATTCACCTATTTGGGGGGCAGCTATGCCCACAGAATGCCCAGAGGCCTCCATGGTATCTTTCAAATCCTGAATAACCCCTTTTACATAATCATCTATCACTTCAACCTCTTTTGATATCTCTTTTAAGATTGGGTTAGGATAAGTGAGCACCTCTCTTACAGCCATATCAAAACTCGAAGGTTTCTATCGATTTGACATTTACATCGATACCTAAATCCTTAGTAATAGACTTTAGATCATCAATCCAGACCTCAGAAACACTTTTTGGTACAACTACTTCCATGATCATTATATATATAGGCTTGTTCTCCTTACCTGCTACCTTAGTCTGAAGATCTACAATATTAATACCTTTTTCTGCCAGAAACTTTGACACCTTATACACAATACCCGCTTTATCAGCTCCATAAACTGAAATAGAAAAGCTTTCCCCTTCTACAACTACAGGGTTTCTATCTATCCTTTTTGCACTTATAGTCATATAATCGAGAGTTTCAAACATCTTTTCTATCTCTTTTGCACTAAAATCGACATTTTTACTAACCACGAGGATCATAGAAAAGATCCCCCTTAAAAGAGTTGAACTTGAATCCTCTATATTAAAACCGTTATCATATAGTATCTTCGTCACCTCAGCTACTATCCCAGGTCTATCCTCCGAAACAAATGTAAGAGCATAAAATCTTCTATCCATACCTTGCCTCCAAAGAGGTATTGTTAACAAATTCACCGATGATATCATTTGGCTCGATGTTATATTTTTTCGCATCCAGAGCTGTTAATATAGTTTTATAATGTTTTTTAGTCAATAAATTATATTCGTTAAGATCAAAAAGATAAGGGGCACATTTTTTCTGTTCCTTATCGGTAACCACAATCACCAGAGGGTACTGGGGTTCTTTTATATTTTCCTTAAAAACAACCGCTATCTCACCTGTATCCAAAAGGACAACTGTACCTGAAGGATATCCACCAAGTATTTCGATAAACATCTTGATTAGGAGGTTATTGAAATGTAGCCCTACATTTTTCAGCATCTCCTGTATAGCTTGAGGAGCAGATTTACCATTTCTATATGCTTTATCACTTGTAATAGCATCATAGACATCTGAAACAGAAGTAATTTTTGCAATCTTGGGTATGCTCATCTCCTTAAGCCCTTTTGGGTAACCACTACCATCCGATTTCTCATGGTGAAACAAAACAGCTTCAAGTACCGGGGTTGGAAACCTACCCTTTAACATCTCATAACCATACTCTGGGTGTTTCTTTATCATCTGGTACTCTTCCTCTGTGAGTTTAGCAGGCTTTTTGAGAATATACTCCGGTATCTTTACTTTACCCACATCATGAAGCAGCCCCCCTACACCTGCTAATTTCATCTGATCTATATCAAAACCCATTTTTCTGGCAAGAGCCATATTGAGAATGGATACATTCATAGCATGACTGATTTCGTAATCATTGCTATCTTTTATCCGGGCAATACTGGCAACTAAAGTAGGTTTTTTAAAACATTCCTCCAAAAAATTATCCACAACTATGGTGATATCCTCATAATAAATATTTTTATTAGCTCTAATATCCCCCATAATCTCATAAACAATTTCTATGCTATTTTTATGCATCCTCTGGATATGACCCACCTCTTCTATTGTAGCTGAGTATTTTTTAAGATCCTTTTGATCGATACTATGTTCCACCTCTTTAATCGTATCAATCTCTGGTCTTGTAAGATTCTCTTCAACAGAAATGAATACTTTTTCCACACCATAATTTTTCAGGATTTTAATAAATTCATCCGATTCCAAAGGCTTACCAAAAAAAGGTAGTTTAAGCCATTCCTTATCACATTTTAGGACCGTCATTCCCAACTTTAAACTGTCAATTGGAATTGCTTTTAACATATACCCCCCATATCCGCTTGACATTCGTCTCTGTTGTATTATTATAATATAAAAATGAAAAAATTAAAGGAAAAATATGTTTGACCTTTTTACCGACAGAACAAGACGTGCCATCCTCTACTCCAGAGATGAAGCAGAAAAGATGTCAAACCCAACTATAGATACAGAACACATCTTACTTGGAATCCTGCGAGAAAAAACCGGTCTTATAATCACAATCTTCGAAACATACAACATAGATATAGCAACACTTGTAAACGATATCAAGCAGATGGCAACAAAAAATGATAGTTATTATCTAAAGGGCAGTATGCCTTTTAGCTCTAATGCCCGCAGGGCGATGGAATTTGCCCTCGAAGAGGCTAAATCTTTAGGTGAAAAATTTGTTCAGCCGGAGCATATTCTCTTGGGCCTTTTGAAAGAAAAAAGGGGGAAAGCAGCTCAGATTTTGACCAAATACGGTTTAGATCTGTTCTCAGTCAGAGAGGAGCTACAAAAGCTAAAGACCCAAACAAGTAAAACTAAAACCACCACCCCCAATCTAGATAATTTTTGTAAAGATCTAACCAAGTTAGCCACAGAAAATAAGCTTGATCCGGTTCTGGAAAGGGAAAAAGAGATAGAAAGGCTCATTGAAATTCTGTGTAGAAGGAGCAAAAACAATGCTGTCCTAATTGGAGAGCCGGGTATTGGTAAAACAGCTATAGTAGAAGGTTTGGCGATCAAAATAGCCAACTCCGAAGTACCATTATCCCTTAGAAACAAAAGAATAATCAGCTTAGATTTTGCTTCAATTATAGCAGGCACAAAATATAGGGGTCAGTTTGAAGAAAGGATGCAAAATATCCTCAAAGAGGTTCAGGAAAGTGGAAATATCATAATATTTATCGATGAGATTCACACAATGGTTGGCGCTGGAGACGCTGAAGGTGCTGTGGATGCCTCAAATATTTTAAAACCACACCTTACAAAAGGTGCTTTTCAGTGCATTGGTGCAACCACTATAAAAGAGTATAGAAAATATTTTGAAAAAGATGCTGCTCTTGATAGGAGGTTCCAGATAATCATGGTGGAGCCACCTGATAAGGAAAAAACAAAAAATATACTTATGGGACTGAAAAGCAAATATGAGCAGTATCACAGAGTATTCATATCTGATGACATAATAAAGAAAGTCATCTATCTATCTGATAGATACATTACAGACAGAAACCAACCTGATAAGTCTATAGATGTTCTTGATGAAGCATCATCTATGGTAAGACTCAGAGCAGAACAATATCCAACAGACCTTAAAACACTCAAAGATAAACTAAACAATCTCGTGTTTAAAAAGAAAGCCCTCGTCCAGGCTGGCAGATATGATGTAGCAGAAAAGATCATGTCAGAAATAGAGTCCCTTGGAGAACTATATAGGAAACGCTACACAACCTGGATAGATAATACACGAAAAAATTTTATAGAATTAACAGAAAAGGATATACAGGAAACAGTTGCCAAAATATCCCGTATAGACTTATCCAACATAACAGCATCAGATATTCAAAAAGCAAAAGATCTAAAAAGCAAATTAACTAATAAAATAGTAGGTCAGCAAGAGGCCATTGAATCGGTTTGCAATGCTATAAAAAGGGGTGTAGTGGGGCTACACAACGGTAAAAAACCGATAGCAAGTTTTCTATTTTTAGGTCCAACTGGTGTAGGTAAAACAGAGCTGGCTAGGCAACTTGCTTTAAACTTTTTTGGCAGGGAAGATTTTCTTATCAAAATAGATATGAGCGAATTTATGGAAAAACATGGTGTATCAAAACTGCTTGGTTCCCCCCCAGGATATGTGGGTTACGATGATGGAGGAAAATTAACAGAAACGATACGACAAAAGCCCCACAGTGTTGTTCTTTTTGATGAAGTAGAAAAAGCTGACCCAGAGGTTTTAAATATATTGCTACAGATCTTAGATGAAGGTGTCTTAACCGACTCTTTTGGCAGAAAATGTTCCTTTAAAAATGCCATCATCATCATGACATCTAATTTAGGAACAAAATCATATTTCGGAAGAAAAACCCTTGGCTTCGCTGAAGTTCAGGACAAAGAAATAGTCTATGAAGATTTTAAGCAATATGCGATGAAGGAGATAAAAGAGTTTTTCAGACCAGAGTTCCTAAACAGGTTGGACAATGTGGTAATTTTTAAACCTTTAACCCAAAAAGAGCTTGTTCTTATAATAGACAAATATATCGAAGAGATCAATGCCCTCTTAAAAGAACAAAAAAGATATATTGTCGTCAGTGATGAGGTCAAAAACTTTATTCTTACTCAGGACTACGATCTAAGCTACGGGGCAAGGCCTCTTAGAAGGCTCATCACCAAGTTCATAGAAGACCCCCTAAGTGATCTTTTGTTAAATGGTCGATTTGAAAATCGGAAAAAGATAAATGTTATCCTTAAAAACAATACGGTGGTCTTTAAATAATGAAAAATCATTCTTTACTCTGTTTTGGTGCAGGTGCAGTGGGTTCACTTTTTTGTGGACTTTTGGCTAAAAACGGCTTTCGTGTAGATTTTGTTGCAAGAGGGGCCCATTTAGAAGAGGTTAAAAAAAGCTCTATCCTTAAAATAGATAGCTACAGATACGGTTATCTGGAAATATTTGTCAATTTTTATGAAAAACCCCAGAAAAACTATGACATAGTTTTTATATGCACAAAATCCCAGGATACCGCCGATGCTTGTCTTGCAATTAGGTCGTATATAACTGATAAAACAATAATCGTCTCCATGCAAAATGGCATAGATAACCCAGAAACCATCAGATCCATCTATCCTAAAAACAAAATTGTAGCAACCTCTGTCTTTGTAGGTGCCTCCATAGAAAGACCAGGCTTTGTAAAACATTCAGCAGAGGGTCGACTTATTATTGGAAAAATAACTGAAAATGTAACAGATGAGGATATGGATCTCCTACAAGAAATATTCACCTCCTCCGAAATACCCTGTCAGATTGATAAAGATATAAAACTTGTAATGTGGAAAAAGCTTCTTTGGAACCTTATTTTTAATCCATTATCAGCGCTTTTGGAAGCCACCTGTGGTAAACTTGTAGACAACGAACACAGCAACCATATCATGAAAGAGATACTAAAGGAAGGTGTCAAAGCAGCCTCTTTAGAGGGTATTATTATACCCCAGGAATATCTTGATAAAATAATGAACGTTACCGGTAATCTCTACTACTACAAAACAAGTATGCTTCAGGACATAGAAAAGTTGAAAATACCTGAGGTTGATGGTATCATGTTACCAGTAATAAAGAGACTAAAGGAAAGCAGCGGTGCTCCCTATACAGAAACAGTGTACAACCTTTTGAAGTTTAAATATGGCAAGAAGTATATCTATACTCCAAAACTTACCGTAGATGTGATAGTGTATAACAGCAAAAAAGAGATATTATTAATAGAGCGAAAAAATCCACCCTATGGGTGGGCTCTGCCCGGTGGTTTTGTAGATTATGGGGAAACTGTCGAAGATGCTGCTAAAAGAGAGTTGAGAGAAGAAACAGGTATAACCTTAGAAGATATAAAACTTTTAGGCGTTTATTCCGATCCCCGAAGAGATGTTCGATTCCACACTGTAAGTATCGTTTACTATGGGTACTCAGACTCTAAGCCCATTGCCAACGATGATGCCAAAAATGCCCTTTTCTTTTCCATCAAAGATATCCCTGATGCAATAGCCTTTGATCACAGAAAGATTATTGAGGACTTTGTAAAAATATTATTGTAGGAGCCCAGATGGATCTTAGTTTAAAAGGTAAAGTTGTATTTGTAGCCGCATCGAGCAAAGGTATTGGATTTGGGGCAGCTAAAGAGTTGGCTAAAGAAGGAGCTCTCTTATCCATATCCAGTCGCAATACAAATGAACTTGAGAATGCTTACTGTGAATTAAAAAGATACACAGAAGTAATATATTCCCATATGGATGCAACTAATCTTAATTCCATAGAACAATGGATAAACAGTAGCTTACAACATTATGGTAGGGTCGATGGCCTAGTAATAAATGCTGGAGGTCCCAAAGCAGGTTTTTTCGAAGATCTTTCAGAAGATGACTGGTTTGCTGCGTATAATCTAACCCTCATGAGTGCTGTAAGAATGATACGTTATGTACTACCGTCTATGAAAAAACAAAACAGTGGTTCCATCGTATCAATTACTTCAACCTCCACAAAAGAACCGATAGATAATCTATTACTATCAAATGTTTTTAGATCAGGTGTCCAGATACTCATGAAGTCCCTATCAATAACACACGGGGAGTATAATATAAGATTTAATAATGTTGCACCAGGTCGAATACTCACCGATAGGCTCAAACTCCTAGATGAAATCAACGCAAACAAAAAAGGTATAAGCATCGATGAACAAAGAAGATTGGAAGAGGCATCAATCCCACTCAAAAGATATGGTACCATTGAAGAAATAGGTAAAGTAGTGGCTTTTTTGATCTCTGATGCAGCATCTTACATTTCAGGCAATACCATTTACGTTGATGGTGGAAAGGTAAGATCCTTATAAAATTATAAAGAAAATCTAAAGCCTATATATATAAAATAGCATCCCATACCGATTAAGATGATGGCTGATATTTTACCAAAAATCTTATACCTTTTTTGAAAGACATTTCCCACAAGGGAAAAAATCAACAATGGTATAGCTGACCCCAAGCCAAAAAGTGACATTGCGATTACACTTTTTATTGTAGAAGAGAGCCCAAAAGCTGAGATAAGAGCCCCATAGAGCAAACCACATGGTAGAAAACCCAATACAATACCTATCAAATATGGGCTTTTAATATCCAGACTATTTATTACCGAAGATGAGTTAAAGCATAATCTGGATTCTATCTTCAAAAAAATATTCATACCAATTATCATAGATATACCATAAACAATAAGGAAGACCCCAGCCAGAAAAGATGTTATCTTCTGAATACCTACCATAGAAGATGCATAATTTACTATATCCCCAATAAATGACACTACCACAGATAAAAGAATATATGTAGTTATCCTTCCAAGGTTATAATAAATTTGAGGTTTTAAAAGAATCCAATAACCTTTATTTAGACTAAACTTACTACTTACAAAAATAACAAATGGATGACACATAGCAATACAATGTCCAAAACCACCCATCAACCCTAACATAAAAAAACCTAAAAAATCAACCACCATAATCAACCATCATACGGTATAGTGATTATCACCCTCGTATACTCACCCTCTTCACTTTCCACATCAATTGACCACCCTAATTTTAAAGTAGATTGGTACACTATAGACATACCTAAGCCAGTTCCGGGCAACGTATGTTTTACATTAGAGCCCCTATAAAATCTATTGAATATTTTATCCACCTCTTCCTTTCTGATACCTAATCCGGTATCATAAACCTCTATTGTTATCCTACCATCTTTATCCTGTTTTGATGAAACAATTATCTTGCCACTTTCCTTATTGTACTTTATACTATTTGATATTATGTTTTTAAAGATGTGAAAGAATACTTCCTCATCAGTATTAATTATCAAATCATCATCAATATGAACAGAAACACTCAACCTTTTGTCTACAATCTCCTTTTCAAAAAGCTCTATTATCCCCAGTATGGTTTCTTTAACTTTAACCTCTGAAATCTCCAGGATATAATCTGTATGTTCTAACCTTGATAACAGTAAAAACTGATCAAGGGATCTCTTCATTACATTGATATTGTTATAAATAACTGTGATAGCCTTTTCCAAAAGTTGGGGATCCTCAGAGATCTTTTTTTCCCTTAACATTTCAGAATAGGATAAAATCTTTGTCATCGGAGTTCTAAAATCATGGGCCATTGTGTCTATAACATCTGTCTTCATTTTGTTCAACGTTAAAAGTCTCTCATTTTTTAGCTTAAGTTCTTCATATAGTTGTACATAATTGCTTACTGCCTCCTTAAGTTTATTCTTTAGTTCCTCTTCATTCTTAGCAATCTTTAATACCATATTATCAAAAGCCTGTGATAGATGTTCTATCTCATCGTGTGTCTTTAGGTTTGTCTGAATGTTGTAATTATTATTCATCACCTGATTAGAAGCATCAGCTAATACCTTTATATGTTTTATAACCAAATTATTAACAAGAATCGTCACCGTAAAGATTATACTACTAAATGTAATAAAACCAAACAGATAAAACATCTTATTATTCAGGAGAATAGCTTCTCTGACTGAATTTAATGGTATAAACACAGATATCCCTCCCCTCAAATCACCCACTTTATACCCTTGGTAGTAATGACACTGTAAACATGACTCGTTGATATGCAAAGGAGCCATGTACCGGAAAACCGCTCCTATCTTAGGATCTTCAATAATTTCAGAAAACTCTTTCTCACCTTTTTTGAAGTACTTTATGGCTTTCTTTTCAAACTCATCGGGAGCATTTTCTGGATTTACCAACACATCGCTTGTAATATGAAACTTAAAACTAGCCATTCTGTTGGCATATTCAGAAAGCTCTTTTGTAGCTACAGCAGGAACAGGCTCTATTCTCCCCCTATTCTCAGCAACCCATTGTCTAGTAATAACGATCATCTTAAACAATGTTTCAGCTTGTATCTTAGCTTGATTAAAGAGTAGCTCCTTTTGATGATGCCAGACAATCATAATAAGAGGTGATATGATCAAGATGGTAACCAGTGATAAATAAATGACAAACTTCTTAATAAGTGTCATTCTTCTAACTTGTAACCAACACCAGAAACAGTCTTAAGATAAACCTGCCCTTTAGGATTTTTCTCTATCTTTTGCCTTATATGTTGGATGTGCACATCAATACTTCTGGACCATTTATAGAGGCTATCCTTACCCCACAGATCGTTTATCATTTTTTCCCTTGATACCACCTTGCCTTTATTTTTTAATAGATACACAAATATTTCAAACTCTTTTGGAGTAAAATTTATCTCCTCACCATCCTTTGTTACCCTCATATTTTCCATATCAACAGAAAATCCTTTATAGGCTAAAACCTTTGCTTCATCAGAAGAATTCACCTTACTACAAGCACATCTCCTAAGTATCGCCTTTACCCTTGCCAGTAATTCTATATTTTCAAAAGGTTTTGTAAGATAATCATCTGCACCATACTCCAGGCACAACACCTTATCTGTCACACTCTCTTTTGCGGATAAAATCAAAATTGGCATATTTGTCATCTTTCTGATATTTTTACAGACCTGCTCCCCTGATAGATCTGGAAGATTAAGGTCTAAAATCACCATATCGTATAAATGCTTTTTGAGCTTTTCTATGCCAGAAAACCCGTTGGCAGCAGTATCCACCTCATATCCTTCTAAATCAAGCAGGATTTTAAGCATATCTAAGATTTCATAATCATCATCTATAATTAAAATTTTACAGCTCATATATACTAAATATGATATTGTAAGATTTTATTCAAGAGAAAAATTAATTCAAACAACAAAAAACTACATTTTATAATTTATTATGAAATAAGTTGTTTTCATTAAAACATCCTTACAGCATCTATAAAAAATATTGATTTTATCAAAAATCAATATATAATATCATAAAATTCTATAGGAGTAGCAATTGATAGCAAAAGAAGGTTTTTCTTATGTTACAATATCTGGCACATTATTTCTCATTGTATTCTTTTTACCAAAATGGTTTTTTACACTGCTCTTTTTCTCTTTAACCGTTCTTTTTCTGATATTTTTTAGGGATCCTGAAAGGGATATACCAATAGAGAAAGGGATTGCGGTATCTGGTGCAGATGGTAAAGTCGTAGAGATAGGGGAAGAAGAGCTAAATGGGGAAAAGTTTTTGAAAATAAGTGTTTTTATGAACGTATTCAATGTACATGTTAACCGTGTTCCAGTCGATGGTGAAGTGGTAAGTGTGGAACACAGACCTGGTAAATTCATCTCGGCGGACAAAAAAGAGAGCTCCTTTGTAAATGAGCAAAATGTTATTACGATAAATTCCCAATACGGCAAAGTCGTTGTAAAACAGGTAG
Source organism: Calditerrivibrio sp. (assembly GCA_026415135.1). Lineage (NCBI taxonomy): Bacteria > Pseudomonadati > Deferribacterota > Deferribacteres > Deferribacterales > Calditerrivibrionaceae > Calditerrivibrio > Calditerrivibrio sp. The sequence goes on from JAOAHS010000037.1 coordinate 37,032, forward strand.
CCGGTTTTATAGCAAGAAGAACTGTATCATATCTTAAACCTGGTGATAAGGTAAGATTGGGAGATAGACTCGGTATAATAAAGTTTTCATCAAGGGTAGATCATTATTTCCCCCTTACAGCAAAGGTGAATGTTCAGATGGATGATGTAGTGGTGGCAGGGGAAAGCATTTTGGTGAGATTCCCAGTAGAAGAGGAAATTTAATGATCAGAAGAACATACGTTTTCCCAAACCTCATCACAATAATGTCGATGTTTGCAGGTTTTTACTCAATAATTGCATCACTTAATGACTTGTATGTAAATGCAGCATACGCTATTTTAGTATCTTTCGTATTTGATGGCCTTGATGGAAAAGTTGCACGACTGTTAAATGCCACCAGTGATTTTGGTGTGCAATTGGACTCTTTAAGTGATCTGGTTGCCTTTGGTGTAGCCCCAGCTGTTTTGATATACAAATGGCTCTTGATACCGTATGGAAGGATAGGTTGGATGGCTGCCTTTTTATTTGTAGCATGTGGTGCCCTAAGACTAGCAAGGTTTAATGTACAGGCTGGAAAAGTAGACAGTACATTCTTTGTTGGTTTACCAATACCCGCTGCTGCTGGTGTTATAGCTTCCAGTGTTTTGTTTGTAAAAGAGTTTTTCGGTGACCCTTACTTTTTTTCTATACCATTAGGCTTTGTTTTTCTCATCTATGCCCTTGCCTTCTTGATGGTGAGCAATTTCCCTTATTATAGTTTCAAAAAGGTTGAATGGATATCGGTAAAACCTTTCAATATATTGGTTAGCTTTGTCCTGGTAATTTTTTTACTAGGACTTTATCCTGAGGTAATGCTTTTTATATTCTTTGTAGCTTTCGCTATATCTGGTATTGTTACTAAGCTCCTACGACTCCATAATAAAAAGTCTGCTGTGTATTCTGAGTCTGGGACTAAACAAGTGTAACGTCTTAGAAAGATAAAAACAAAGGCCCCGGCTTAGAACAAGTCGGGGCTTTTTTTATAAATTACTTTTATGGAGGTAAGTTAAAATGAGCAGAAGAATTTTAATATTTGACACAACCCTTAGGGATGGTGAACAGGCACCTGGCTTTAGTATGAATGTGGAAGAAAAGGTCAAAATGGCTTTACAGTTGGAAAAACTTGGAGTTGATGTTATTGAAGCTGGATTTCCCATATCATCCCCCGGTGATTTCGAAGCAGTAAAAAGAGTAGCCCAAACAGTCAAAAATCCAATAGTAACAGGACTTTGTAGAGCCAATGAAAAGGATATTCAGGTGGGCTGGGATGCCCTAAAACACGCAGTAAGACCGAGGATACATACATTTATAGCAACATCAGACATACACATGAAACATAAGCTAAAAAAATCACCAGAAGAGGTTTTAGATATAGCTGTAAAAGCAGTGAAATTTGCAAGAAACCTTTGCGATGATGTAGAGTTTAGTGCAGAAGACGCCACTAGGAGTGATCTAGACTTTCTATGCAAAGTAGTGGAAGAGGTAATCAAAGCTGGGGCAAAAACTGTAAATTTACCAGATACAGTTGGCTATACAGTACCTATGGAATACGAAAAAATCATCTCCACTATTATGAACAGAGTACCAAACGTTGACAAAGCGGTCATCAGCGTCCATTGTCACAATGACTTAGGCTTAGCTGTAGCAAACTCACTCGCTGCGATAAAGGCTGGAGCAGGACAGGTGGAATGTACCATCAATGGTATTGGTGAAAGAGCAGGCAATTGCTCCTTAGAAGAAGTTGTTATGGCTCTTTACGTTAGAAAACCTCTTTTTGATGTGGAGGTAGGAGTTAATACAAAGGAGATATACAGATCAAGCAGGTTGCTTACATCCATCACTGGAGTAGATGTTCAACCCAACAAAGCCATCGTAGGTAAAAATGCCTTCGCCCACGAAGCTGGTATCCATCAGGACGGTGTATTAAAGGAAAGAACAACGTACGAGATAATGACACCAGAAAGCGTAGGCTACCCCTCCAACAAACTTGTTTTAGGCAAACACTCTGGCAGGCATGCATTTGTAGCAAGATTGAAAGAAATGGGGTTCGAACTCAACAATAATGAGATAGAAATCGCCTTTGCAAAGTTTAAAGAACTTGCTGACAAGAAAAAAGAGGTTTACGATGAGGATATAGCGGCAATTGTCGAAAATCAGATCTCCACCCACAAAGAGTTCTTCGCATTGGAATACCTGAATGTCACCAGCGGTAATACCTCTATCCCCACAGCCACTTTACAGGTATCCAACGAAAAGGGTGATATACTCACTGATGCCTCAATAGGTGATGGTCCGGTGGATGCATCCTTCAAAGCCATAGAAAGGGTTACAGGGGTTGAAGGGAGGCTAAAAACCTATAAGATACAAGCAGTCAGTGCAGGTAAAGATGCACAAGGGGAGGTTACCCTTAGCGTCGAATTTGAAAAATGTGGTTACGATATAACCGGTAAAGGTTACTCAACAGATATCGTTCAAGCAAGCGCCCTTGCATGGCTAAATGCCTTAAATAGATACCTATCAAGAAAACAACTATCAAAGGTAATAGAGGACAAAGGGGTATAAGTAAAAATATATTGAATTATTTTAAAAAGAGTGTATATTCATCTTTATCCGTGGGGGTGCCCAAAAGGCTGAGAAATACCCCTTGAACCTGATGCGGGTAATGCCGCCGAAGGGAATCGGGTGCTAAAATGCCATCCGTACCTACTTCAGGCGGATGGCATTTTTTTATATTAAACTCTGGAGAATGAGATGTTTAAAAATGAGATAACCATTGCAGGTAGAACATTTAGAAGTCGTTTGATGTTAGGTACTGGGAAGTTCCCATCAAGTAAAGTGATGAAAGAAGCCCTCGAAGAAAGTGGAGCAGAGATTATCACGGTAGCTCTTAGGAGAGTAGACATACAAAATGCCGAAGATGATATCCTCTCCCATATAGATACCCAAAAATACCTTTTACTTCCAAATACCTCAGGAGCAAGGGATGCCGAAGAAGCTGTAAGACTTGCACGTATTGCAAGAGCTGCTGGCTGTGAACCCTGGGTTAAACTTGAAGTCACACCAGATCCATACTATCTGTTACCGGATCCTATTGAAACCTTCAAAGCTGCCGAAATACTCATAAAAGATGGTTTCAAAGTGTTGCCCTATATAAATGCTGATCCCGTTTTAGCAAAAAGGTTAGAAGAGATAGGTTGCGCAACAGTGATGCCCTTAGGATCACCTATAGGTAGCAATAGAGGCATTAGAACAGTGGAAAATTTAAGAATCATTATAGAACAGGCAAATGTACCAGTTGTCGTGGATGCAGGTATAGGTGCTCCTAGCCATGCAGCCCTGGCCATAGAAATGGGAGCAGATGCCGTATTGGTAAATACTGCCATAGCTACAGCAGATAATCCTGTAGAGATGGCAAAGGCTTTTAAATATGCAGTGGAAGCAGCCTGTTTAGCGGTAAATGCAGGTATCCCCACAGAAAAACAAAGAGCAGAAGCATCTAGCCCCCTTACGGGTTTTCTGAGGGATTAGGAGGAGCCGACTATGAGTTTTGCTGATATAATAAAACAATATAACTGGCATGAAGTCAAAGATTTTATATACTCCAGAAAAAGGGAAGATGTAATAAAGTCTCTAAAAAAAATAAAATTAACAGAAGAAGATTTCGCTACACTTTTATCCCCTGCAGCAGAAGAGCTTTTGGAACAGATGGCAAAACTATCAAAAGAGATAACTCTAAAAAGGTTCGGAAAAACCATACTCCTATACGCACCCCTTTATCTCTCCAACAAATGCACAAACTCGTGTGTCTACTGTGGCTTTAGTAAAAAAAACAACATACCCCGTAAGACATTAACCTTTGATGAAATAGAAGAGGAATCCAAAGTTATCTCATCAGAAGGTATTAAACATATACTCTTGGTATCAGGGGAAACTCCAGCAGATGTAAATATGGACTACCTAAAGCAGTCAGTTGAAATATGTAAAAAGTATTTTTCATCTATAAGTATAGAAATTCAACCTCTATCTAAACAAGAATACTCCGCCCTTTATCATTGTGGAGTAGATGGTCTCACTATCTATCAGGAAACTTACAATCAGGAATCCTATAAAAAATACCACCTTGGTGGTAAAAAAACAGATTATTTCTGGCGACTTGAAACACCAGAAAGGGGTGCAGAAGCAGGTCTAAGAACTGTTGGTATCGGTGCCCTTATGGGTCTTGAAGATTTTAGAGTAGAGGAATTTTTTGTTGGCATTCATGCAAAATATCTCATGAAAAAGTACTGGAAAACCCATATAAAGGTTTCATTCCCCCGTATAAGATTTGCTGAAGGTGGTTTTAACCCACCATATCCAGTAAAAGATAAGAATCTACTTCAATCCATGCTTGCTCTTAGAATCTTTCTAAACGATGTTGGTTTAGTAATCTCCACTAGAGAGCCAGCTGATTTCAGGGACAACATTGTGGGACTTGGAGTAACCCAGATGAGTGCTGGTTCCAGAACAAACCCCGGGGGATACACAGAAAAAGAGAATACTGGTCAACAATTCTCTATGGAAGATAAAAGAGGGGTCAAAGAGTTTGCTGATATGCTCAGAAGTAAAGGTTACGACCCCGTTTTTAAGGACTTTGATGTAAACTATTTTAAAACTGGTGCTGCTTAATCCTGATAGCTGAAAGGATTGCTATTGATATTATAATGGAAAGAGCCAACAAAAAAGCCACCCATCCAAAGTACTTATAAATATACCCAGGTAAGAATGTCCCTAAAACACCACCGGTATAATAAAAAGAAACATAAAGACCATTTACTATCCCTTTATTCTCACCAGAAATCCTGTTTAAAAAACCAGAAGCTATCGAATGAACAGTAAACATACCAGTACAGAAAATAAACATCGCTACGAATATCCATAAAATATCTTTTATGGCAAAAAAAGGTATGCTAAGAAGATACACCCCTAACCCCACCAAGATGACACAACTCTCCCATTTTAACCACTTTATTAGTCTAATCGAAAGTAAAGAAACAATAATCCCCATTACATATCCAGAATAACTAAGACCGATGACAAACTCACTCACTCCTTCAGATATCTCTTTCAATCTAAAAGGGATAAAATTCAGCATCGATGCAAAAACAAAAAAAGTGCAAAATATTAGAATGTAGGTATTACTAAATATAGCGTTCTGCAGAACATCAATAGCTTTTTTAAATGTTATCTTATCTTTAGCCTGAATGCTATAGTCTGATATATAATAAAGCGCAATTATGCTAATTATAAGGCTAACACCTAAAATAAGAAAACCGTATCTCCAGCCAAAAAACTTTGATATGAGCCCTGACATAAACCTACCTAAAAATCCACCAAGTATCGTTGCTGCAATATAAAACGACATAATCCTCTGCAAAACAGATTTTTCAGAAGAAACCGATATATATGTCATGAGAGAAGTAAGAACACCTGGAATAAGAAAACCTTGAATTAGCCTTATCAATATCAACAAATAAAAATTATAAACAAAAAATATTATAAGCTCCAAGAGAGCAAGCAATGAAATAGCAAAAGCAAGTATTTTTTTGGCACTAAACTTTTCCAATACAAACCCATAAATGATAGGTGACAAACTAAGGGGTAACATGGTAACAGTAGTCACAAGGGCAGCACTCGATTTATCCACCCCAAACTCCTTCATAAGTATCGGCAATAACGGCTGTGGAGAATAAAGAACTGAAAATGTAAGAACAGCGGTATAAACAATGAAAAAGATATCTTTTATCTTCAGGTTAATACCCCCAATCCCTGCTGTATCTAAAATCTCTGTCTATTGTTCTATGGCTGATCTTTGCTATGATCGGTAACTGTCTTTTAAATTGATTCTTCCTAATCCTCTCAGAAACATTGTCTATAAAATCTTCATTAAAACCGAGTCGGATCAACTCCTCCTTAGACATACGCTCATCTATCATATGATATAACAAACGATCCACCTCTTTATAGGTGAACCCAAGTTCATCCTCATCTGTTTGACCAATCCAAAGATCAGCAGTGGGCTTTTTCTTAATCAAACGCTCCGGAATACCCAAAAAATCAGCCAACTCCCACACCTGAGTTTTGTACAAATCACCTATTGGATTGATGGCAGAAGCCAGATCCCCATACCAGGTACCATACCCCAAAAGAAGCTCTGTTTTATTACTTGTACCCAAAACAAGTGCTCTATATTTTGAAGACATGTCAAAAAGGGTAACCATTCTCATTCTTGCCATAACATTACCCATCCTAATCTTATCATCGGGTCTGAGTTTTTCAAAAAAAGCATCTACAAAAGGTGTTATCTCAACAACATCCATGTTTAATCCAAATTTTTCTGCTAATATCGTAGCATCATCAAAGCTTTCTTTACTACTTGTTTTGTATGGAAGATAAAAGGCAAAGACTCTATCCCTACCCAAGGCCCGAACGGCAAGTACAGCAGACAAAGCAGAGTCTATACCCCCACTAAGACCAACCACAAGATTGTTAAAACCTGTTTTCTCGGTTTCCTCTTTGATAAAATTTGTCAAGACTTCAGTTACTACAGAATAGTTAAGCTGCATCAATCTTTACTCCATCTTCTTTATAAACTCTTTTAATATAGTCAAATCCTCGTCTCTATAAAAAGGGCTTGTTATTCTGCTCCTTCTAACAGTAGTATCATCGATATCCACAACAGATCTATCCTCATAGAAAAGAGCACAAGCTCCTGATTCATTCCCAAGTGCATCAACACAAACAGATCCACCCCAAAAAGTCACACCATCCTCTACACCTACCCTATTAACAAATAATGTATTTACAGTAAGATTATTAGAAATAAATTTTATAGTGTTATGCCATAGCTCTTTTGAGTAAAATTTCTCTTGGAAAAACCCTCTCGCAGGGGAATTTGATATGATGATTATATTTTTTACATTTTGGATCGAATAGAGATAAAGAGCACTCAGATGCAAAGCATCCTCACATATCAACAGACCTGTTTTACTACCGAGCATATCGAAAGCTATAAACTCATTACCAGCAGCAAAGTATCTCGATTCCTCAAACATAGTATAGTTTGGCAAGTACACCTTTTTATGTAGATACTTTAATCTGCCATTTTCAAAATATCCTGCAGCATTAAAAAACTGGTGGTTTTCATCTTCAAAAGGGAAACCCACTATGATAGCTATCTTTTCTGATAGTTGTTCAAAAAGCTTTATAACAGGTGAATTAAGCCTAATGGAAACATCAAAAACAAGATCTCTAAGATAATATCCAGAAAGGGAAAGTTCTGGAAATACAATAAGATCCATACCCTTTTCCACAGCATTATGAATTTCATTTTTATGAATATCTAAGTTTTTGTTGATATCACCTAAGTTTGGTTTAATCTGTGAGAGATAAACTTTCACCTATCACCCCTTTTAAAGTCCCCACTCTTACCACCACTTTTTGAAAGAAGCATGATATCTGATATCACCATTTCCTTATCAACAGCTTTACACATATCATAAATGGTAAGGGCAGCAATAGAAACACCAGTAAGAGCTTCCATCTCAACCCCAGTTTTACCCGTAAGCTTCACTATAGCCTTTATCTCAACGTAGGATCCATTTATATTTGGTTCAAAAAATATATCAGCACCTGTAACATTTAATGGATGACACATGGGGATCAGATCAGATGTTTTTTTTAGACCCATAATGGCTGCAACTCTGGCCACTTCAAAAACATCACCTTTTTCGATATCTTTATTTAATATTCTTGAAAGGGTCTCTGGCTTCATATAAACTCTACCAGATGCAGTGGCAACGCGAAACGTATCCTGTTTTTCGGATACATCCACCATTCTACTTCTACCTTCTTCATCAAAGTGTGTAAACTTCATAAATCACCTTCTTCCCTATTACAATTATATCAGATAAAATTAGACATTAAATCTAAAATATATTATATCACCATCTCTTACAATATAATCTTTACCCTCTAATCGCGTTCTACCTAACTCCTTAGCTTTTTGCAAAGACCTAAGCTCAACAAATGTCTCGTAATCTGTTACTTCAGCCCTTATAAACCCCCTTTCAATGTCGGAATGAATTTTACCCGCAGCCTTCTGGGCATTGGTCCCATTTTCAATAGTCCATGCTCTGACCTCTTTTTCTCCTGCAGTAAAATATGTAATCAGATTTAATAGCTTATACCCCTCCTGTATCATCATCTCAAGACCAGATTTTTTAAGCCCCAAAGCCTCCAAAAACTCTCTTGCCTCCTCCTTTTCCAGTTCTGCAATTTCAGCTTCTATCTTTGCAGATATCTTAATGGACACTGCCCCCTCTTTTTCCGCATACTCCCTTACCCTTTTTACAAAGTCATTGTCAGTACCCAAGCCCTCTTCATCTACATTCATGACATACATGACAGGTTTTGCAGTAATAAAGCTATACTCCTTGAGCAACTCTTTTTCCTCTTTGCTCATTATATTCCTCAGCATTACTCCATCAGAACCTTTATCAAAAAGTTTTTGTAATATATCCACTTTCTCCTTTATAGCCTTATCTCCACTTTTTGCAGCTTTACTATATTTATTTAGAGCTTTTTCCAAAATCTCCAGATCAGACAAGAGCAACTCACTGTTTATAATCTCAATATCCCTTATGGGATCTATAGCACCCTCCACATGGGTTACGTCATCATTCTCAAAGCATCTAACAATATGTGCTACTGCATCCACCTGCCTAATGTGAGTCAAAAACTGATTCCCCAGCCCTTCACCTTTACTGGCACCTTTCACAAGACCTGCAATATCGACAAATTCTATAGTCGTAGGGGTAGTCTTCTTAGGATTTATTACAGAGGATATAAAATCCAGTCTTTCGTCGGGAACATTTACAATTCCTATATTTGGATCTATCGTACAAAAAGGGTAATTAGCACTTTCCACATGTGCCTTTGTTAAAGCATTAAAAAGTGTAGACTTACCTACATTCGGCAAACCCACAATACCACAGTTAAATCCCATAATTCCTCCTGGTTTCAGATACTACAAAAAATATCATTGGTCAACTTCAATGGAGATTCTGCTTCTTGGACCTCAAATTATGTCTATCCTGAGCAGATAAAATCTCTTTTCTTAATCTTATACTCTTAGGTGTAACCTCTACTAACTCATCTTCAGCAATAAAGTTGATAGCCTGTTCAAGTGTCAAAGGTGTCACAGGACGGAGAATAATGTTTTCATCTTTGCCAGCAGCTCGTATATTTGTAAGTTTTTTTTCCTTACATGGATTAACATCGAGATCACCCATTTTATTGTACTCACCTATAATCATCCCTTCATAAACCTCATCACCAGGAACAACAAACAATCTACCTCTTGGTTCTAAGTGGAACAAAGCATAAGCTACAGCCTTACCCTGTCTATCGGAAACAATAGAACCAGAATATCTTGTTGGAAAATCCCCTTTATACTCTTCGTAACCTTTAAGGTATGAGCTTATCAAACCTGTCCCTTTAGTATCTGAAAGAAACTCATCCCTGTAGCCTATAAGCCCCCTTGATGGTATAGTAAACTCTACCCTTATTCTGCCGCTACCTTTATTTATCAGATTTATCATCTTCCCTTTTCTGAGGGATAACTTCTCTGTAACAACCCCCAAAAATATCTCATCGCAATCGATATAAAGATGCTCTATGGGTTCCAATACCTTGTCATTTTTTCTCTTCATTATCACCTGTGGCCTACCCACACATAATTCATACCCTTCCCTCCTCATAGTCTCAAGTAGTATAGCCAGCTGAAACTCACCCCTACCCTTGACGATAAGACAATCCGCATCCTCAGTATCTTCAACCTTTATAGAAACATTCTTCATTGCCTCTTTGTATAACCTTTCCTTTATCTTACTAGACTGTACATATTTACCTTCCCTACCTGCAAAAGGGGAAGTATTTGCCAGAAACTTCATAGAGACCGTTGGTTCATCCACAGTTATCCTTTTTAAAGGTTTGGGGTAATCCCTCTTGCAGATTGTATCACCTATCATAACATTATCTATACCTGATATTACGATAATGTCCCCCTCCTCAGACACTTCAGCTTCCTTTAGGACTAGTCCGTTATAAGATTGAATCTTTGACACCTTCAATGGAATATTTTCACCTGATTCGTTGATACACACAAGGGCATCATTTTGCCTTACAGAACCATTAAAAACTTTACCAATAGCCAATCTACCTAAATAATCTGAATACCCCAAATCAGATACAAGCATCTGAAAAGGTTCATTTTCATGATAAGATGGTCCAGGAAACTCCTCCAACACCAAATCGAGCAATAAAGACATATCCCCATCAGGGTCATCCAAATTTTTCTTAGCAATCCCTTCCCTACCTATTGTATATATAATTGGGAATTCTATCTGTTCATCATTGGCATCCAAATCTATAAACAGCTCATAAATCTCATCCAATACTTCATGGGGTCTTGCATCTTTTCTATCTATCTTATTGATTGCCACTATTATTTTAAGTCCAGCAGCAAAAGCTTTACTCAAGACGAACCTCGTCTGGGGTAAAGGCCCTTCAGAAGCATCCACCAACAGAATAGCCCCATCCACCATTGATAATGCCCTTTCCACTTCCCCACCAAAATCCGCATGTCCTGGTGTGTCTATGATGTTTATCTTTACACCTTTATAAAAAAGTGAACAATTTTTAGCCGCAATGGTTATCCCCTTTTCCCGCTCCAAATCCATACTATCCATGATTCTTTCTTCCACCTGTTGATCCTCTCTAAAAAAGCCACTAAATTTAAACAAACTATCCACAAGGGATGTTTTCCCATGGTCAACATGGGCTATAATTGCAATATTCCTGATATGATCATTTCTTAATATCTTCTTCATTTTTTCTCCTATATTCAAAATAGCTGATTTTTTTACATTACTTCGGAAGGGAAAGCAATAGAAATATTATAAATCTACCATCACCGATAGATAACAGCACACCTATTACTTACTTCCATTAGACTATTGGGAAACTTCAGAAAACATCCCACCATCACCCATCAAAACCAAAATAATTTTTTAATGTTAACTAAACTCTAATAAAATAATTAACATCAATCTAAACACATTACAATGATATCCAAAGTTTTATAGACAGTAGATCAGATCTATCTCAATTATTGAGTTTTTCCATCACAGACTCAACTTTTTCTTGCATACCACTTTTACGATCCTTTTTGTAATCTATCTTTATAGTAATGGATATTCTGTTACACTCTTCCAACTGCCTAACCCCTTCATCTATCACTTTAAAAACAACTTGTAGGTCCTCACCTTCAATAATAGTCCCCATTGGGGTTAATTGCCATTTTAATCCTGAATCTTTAACAACCTTTACTACCTTAGCAACATATTTTGAAACAGACTCCTCTTTACCCAATGGCGTCACACTAAAAATGCACATTGCACTCATACCTTTACCTCCTTTTTTAATAATATAGAATATGTTTTCATAATAATCAATAATACAAATATAAATTTTTTGTTTACAGATATTGACAAATTTAATTTTTAATATATATTTATCTCATGCATCCTCCCCATCAATAAAGTTTCAACCCCTATTAGCCAGAGCAAATGCTCTGGCTTTTTTTTGCAAAAAAAGGGGGCTAAGCCCCCACAAACTATCCATTTAAAACCTTAGCAACCGTAGCTCCAATTTCCGCTGGACTCACCACCACATGAGCACCTGCTGCTGAAAGGGCATCCATCTTCTCCTTTGCAGTACCTTTACCACCTGCTATAATAGCTCCAGCATGCCCCATTCGCTTACCTTTTGGTGCCGTTTGACCTGCGATAAATGCGACCACAGGTTTTTTAATCTTTTCTTTAATTAGCTCTGCAGCTTCTATCTCCAGAGTACCACCTATCTCCCCGATCATAACTATAGCTTTTGTTTCTGGATCAGCTTCAAACATAGGTAAAAGCTCTTTATAACTAAGCCCAATGATCGGATCACCACCAATACCAACTGCTGTAGTTATACCATAACCAGCCTTTACAATTTGATTGCTAGCTTCATAGGTCAGTGTTCCAGATTTGGATATCAACCCCACGCTCCCTCTTTTGAAAATAAAGCCCGGCATGATACCGATCTTACATTCCTCAGCAGTAATAATACCTGGGCAGTTTGGACCTATCATCATCATACCCACTTTATTAGCATAAGCTTTTGCAATCATTATATCCTTCACAGGAGCACCTTCAGTGATCGCTACTGCGAGCTTGATTCCTGCATCAGCCGCTTCCATAATAGCATCACCTAAAAATGCAGGTGGAACAAAAATTATACTAACATCAGCTCCTGTAGCTTTTACAGCCTCTTCTACAGTATTAAAAACAGGTTTACCAAGATGCTCAGTACCACCTTTACCTGGGGTAACTCCGCCAACTATATTTGTGCCATATTCCATACACTGTTGTGCATGAAAAGAACCTTCTTTGCCAGTAAAGCCTTGAACAATGACCTTTGTATTTTTATTGACTAAAATACTCATATTAATTCCCCCTTTGCCGCTTTTACTGCCTTGATAGCACCATCTCTCATGTCGGTAGCTGAGATGATATTTTTAATACCACAATTATTCAATATCTCTGCAGCTTCTTCAGCATTTGTACCATCCAATCTTACTATAACAGGAACTTTCACTTCCGTCGCCTTTGCAGCTTCAAGGATACCGTTGGCCACCCTTTCACACCTGACTATACCACCAAAAATATTAACAAAAATAGACCTGACATTTTTATCCCTGAGTATTATCTCAAAACCTTTTGCCACGGTTTCTGCTGTGGCACCACCACCAACATCTAAAAAGTTTGCTGGATTACCACCTTCGTGTTTGATAATATCCATCGTAGCCATAGCCAAACCTGCACCATTTACCATACATCCAACATTTCCATCAAGTTTAACATAGCTTAAATTGTAGTTTGACGCTTCTATTTCAGTAGGCTCTTCCTCCAAAAGATCTCTCATAGCTTGTGCCTCGGGCTGTCTAAACAATGCATTATTATCAAACGAAACTTTTGCATCCAGTGCCACGAATCTTTTATCCGTAGTTCTAACGAGGGGGTTTACCTCCACCAATTCTGTATCATAGTCTTCATATACTTTATAAAGAGCCTGAATAAAGTTTATAAACCTATTAACTTCTTCCTTAGGTAAGCCCAAAGCAAACGCCAGCTTCCTTGCATGAAAAGGTTGAAAACCTATCAGAGGGTCTACATGTATTTTAACAATCTTTTCGGGGGATGTTGCAGCCACCTCTTCTATATCCATTCCCCCTTCGGAAGAAGCTATTATAACAGGCATCTCTTTTGCACGATCTAAAAGTATACTTAAATAAAACTCCTTTTCAATATCAAGCCCCTCTTCAATATAGACACGATTTACAACCTTACCTTCAGGACCTGTTTGATGTGTAACCAAAGTTTTACCTAAAAGAGACTTTGCAATAAGCCCAACTTCTTCGGTAGACCTTGCTATTTTAACTCCACCGGCTTTACCTCTACCACCAGCATGTATCTGGGCCTTTACAACCCAGAGTTCTTTTTCACCTCCCAACTGCTGAGCAATTTTCACTGCATTTTCAGCCTTAAAAGCTACGTATCCTCTTGGTGTAGGGACACCATACTTTCGAAAAATATCTTTCGCCTGATGCTCATGAATATTCATATCGACCCCTTATGATTTATTTTTTAATTAACACACAACATCTTATCAGATCTAAGATATTGTCCTTTAAAGATTACAAAAATTTATATTACTTTTGGTATGACATTTCAACCATTTTTTAATCACACTAAAATTTTGAAATATAATTTTATTTTGACAAAATTGATTTATTGGTTTATAGAAATATAATTTATACATTTTTTGTTATACATTTGTATAGGCAAATGAAGTCTAAAATAGTGGCAAAGTTGAATTTTAACTATAATAAAAAAGGAGGATGCAATTATGAAAAAGATCTTAGTAGCATTGAGCTTCATTGCTATCTCAGCAAACCTTGCCCATTCAAACGGCTTTCAGATAAATGAGCAAGGAGCAAAAGCCTTAGGAATGGGAGGGGCATTTGTAGCCCAAGCAGATGACCCTTCGGCAGTATATTTTAATCCAGCTGGGATAACACAATTGGAAAAGTTTCAGTTTTCTGCTGGTTTATCACCTATTTCACCTGTAGCCACATTTAAAAGCGACCAAACTGGAAAAGAAACAGATGCAAAAAAAGAAACATTTTATATTCCAAACATGTATGCAACTCTAAAGATAACAGATTCTTTGAGTTTTGGCTTAGGTATCTTTGCAAATTTTGGACTTGCCACAGAGTGGCCAGATAACTGGGAAGGAAGATATATCACTGGAGGCACAAAAGCACAAGTAGTCTCCCTCACTATAAACCCAAACATAGCCTACAAGTTAAACAAAAACTTAAGCGTAGCCGCAGGCATAAATATTCAAAGGATGGATATAACATTAGAAAACAAAGTTAAAATAGTCCCTTACGGAAACAATTATTTGGTTCTATCTTCAGATGGTCACTCTGCTCTTGAAGGCAAAGATGACTGGGGTGTTGGCTGGAATGTAGCTTTGCACTACAAGATTACTGACAATTGGAATTTTGGAGCCTCATATAGAAGTAAAATAAAACATGAATTTAAAGAAGGTACACTAAATATGACTCTTCCCCCAGCAGCTGTATACACAAACACATTTACTAATACAGGTCTAACGACACCAGCCATGAATATTCAAAAAACTGGATCAGCTACTTTGGAATTACCTGATATATTCTACATCGGTACATCATATAAAATAGGTAGCTTTACTTTTGAAATAGATGGACAGTGGACAGGGTGGTCTTCTTACGATAAATTGAGAGTTGACTTTGAAGATGGTAGTTATCAAGAAAAACCGAAAAATTGGAACGATTCTTGGGCCTACAGATTTGGTATTCAGTATAAAGTTAATGAAATCCTTTCTTTAAGGGCTGGTATCATTAGGGATGAAACTCCTATTCCTGACGACACAGTTGATCCACTTGTTCCTTCAGGTAACAGATGGTTATATGCTTTGGGTTTTGGTCTGAATTTTACAAACTGGACATTCGATTTCGCATACAACTATCTTGATGATGAAGGTCGAAGATTTAATAACCCTGTGGGTAAGTCAGCTCCTTACCTAACGCCGGTTGTCCCAAAACCAGTAACAGGTGAATTCAAAGATGTAAAAGCCCACATTTTTGGCATCAATATAGGTTACAAATTTTAATAAAGGTACCGTTGCAGGTGGAAAAATAGGTCTCCTCCTGCAACCTAATTTAGATCCTTTACTTTTTTAAACTATGATACAACACACAGTAAATACACCATTTGTAGTAGGTCCAGTTCATTTTTACAGCACAGAAATGCATGATGGAACCATTGTCATGTTCGACACAGGACCTCATACACCAGAAGCTTCCACTTATATTTCCAAACATGTGGATTTAAGCAGGTTATCATATCTTTTTATCACCCATTGCCACATTGATCATTATGGTATGCTTTACCATATAAAAAAGAATACTAACGCAAGAATTTTTATATCAAGATATGACCAGCTAAAGCTCAAGCTCTCAGATGAAAGAGTTGAATTAATATCTGAGATTCTTGCTAAGGAAAAATTCCCTTATAAAGCCATTAAAAGTATAAGCTCTGTAAGTGAATACTTCAGGGATATCCTGCCTTTTCCCGAAGCAGAAATACTTGAAGATCATATAGAACTGATAGAAAAACTACATATCTCATTTTTACATTGTCCAGGCCACACCCAGAGTGATATAGATTATCTTTATCAAAACTACGCAATAACAGGGGATGTTATTCTCAGGGATATTTTTCAAACTCCACTTTTGGATATAGATTTAGATACCCCAAACAATCGTTATAACAATTACTTGGCTTTTCTTAATACAGTAGAAAAACTCATGTCCATAAAAGATCTTATTTTTCTTCCAGGACACAATATTACAATTGATAATATCAAATACAGGATTGAATGTTATTTAGAGAAATTTTTATCAAGGGTTTGTAAAATTGGACCAAAGCTATTGGTCGGTGATGTTTACAGCACCCTTAAACATATAAACATAGACCCATTTAACAACCCGTTTATATCATATTTAAAAACATCTGAAATATTTTTCATGAGAGATATCATATTGAATCCAGAACCACTTAAAAAGATTATAGAAAAATACGACTTAAATATAGAAATCTTTAACAATTGTTAAGAGTATATCACCCAACCAGTTTTAGCCTTAAAAACTCTTTAAATATACATTTATCCATAATTATGGGTATATTGTGCTCCTTAGCAATCCTTTCAGCTTCTTCAGAATAAACCTCCTCCTGTAACCAGATAAACTTAGCACCTATTTTAATAGACTCCTTAACTATCTCTGGAGCTGCTTCACTTTTACGAAAAACATCTACAATATCGGGTCTGACAGGAACATCAGAAATGGCTTTATAGGCTTTAACCCCCAACACTTCAGTTTCATTGGGGTTTACTGGGTAACAGTTATACCCTTTCCCCATTAAAAACTTCATAACACCATTGCTTGCCCTTTCTGGATTATTGGAAGCACCAACTATTACAATATCCTTCGCATTTATTAAAAACTGCCTCAAAAAATCATCTGTAATACTCATACATCACCTCAAAAAATTGTATTAGTAATTTCTCGGTACCTCAAGCATCCTCTGAATAGATTTAAGCGCCCTTACCCTTATATCTTCAGGTACAGTTACCACATACTGTTCTTTTAAAAGAGCATCATAAACACTTTTTAACGTTATTTTTTTCATATTTCTACATTGAAACGTATCATAGGCCATGATAAACTCTTTATCAGGATTCTCCAACTTCAAACGGTAGAGTACCCCTCTTTCTGTTCCAATTATGAAGCGCTTTTTATCTGACTTTTTTATATAGGTATAAAAACCCGAAGTGGAACAAACATGATCCGCCAAATCAACCACATCAGGAGGACACTCAGGGTGACACACAAAAACCGCATCAGGATACTTTTCCTTAAGAGATAAAATCTCTTTTGATGTTAATCGCTTATGGATGGGGCAAAAACCCTCCCATAATATAATCTCTTTATCCACAAATCTCGATACATAATGTCCAAGATTCATATCTGGCGCAAAAATAATTCTATTCGTTTGTAAAGACTTCACTATATTTACAGCATTTGCTGAAGTACAGCATATATCACATTCAGCCTTTACATCCGCCGAAGAATTAACATAGCAAACAACCGGTACACCGGGATACGACTCTTTCATCTTCCTCAACCCCTCAGCAGTAATCATATCTGCCATCGGACAACCTGCATCAATCTCTGGTAAAAGAACTTTTTTATCCGGCGAAAGGATGTAGGCTGTTTCAGCCATGAAGTGAACACCACAAAAGACTAAAACCTTATTTTTAACCTTCGAGGCTTCAATACTTAGCCCTAAAGAATCACCTGTAAAGTCTGCAATCTCTTGAATTTCATCTATCTGATAGTTATGAGCCAATATCACTGCATCCTTTTCCTTTGCCAGCTTCTTTATTTCAGCTTTTAGATCCATCTTTTTCTCCAAAGATATTATATATCTTATTATAACTTACAACACATCTTTTCTCAAGATCAAAAGAAAAGATTACGCCGCTAATGACTCCACGCCCCTTTAACTCCACCTCATTTTTATCAGGCATCCCAGATATAAAACGATTTATAGCTTTCTGGGAATTCATCCCAATTACAGAATCTATCCCTCCACACATACCTACATCTGTAATGTAAAAGGTACCTTTTGGCAAGATCCTGTCGTCATTGGTCTGGACATGGGTATGGGTACCAATAACCGCAGTAGCTCTTCCATCAACGTAAAAGGCAAAAGCGTTCTTTTCACTTGTCGCCTCTGCATGAAAGTCTACAATAATAATATCCGTATCTTCATTATGGAAAAAACTGTCAAAAGCTTTAAAGGGGCAGTCGGATAAGGGCATATAAACTCTACCCATTAGGTTTAACACAGATACCCTCACACCTTTTTTTTCCAACCTAATAAACCCCTTACCTGGCTGTAAACTACTTACATTTTGAGGCCTCAGGACTTCATCACACTTTTCTACATCCCTTTCAAACTCTTTCTTATCCCACACATGGTTACCTGTGGTAATTACATCAATACCCAAACCTTTCAACTCATCATAGACCTTTTTCGTTAGTCCAAAGCCCCCAGCAGCATTCTCCCCATTTGCGATGACAAGATCAGCCTGGTGCTTTTTAATGAGCCCCCTCATATGATCTTTGAGCAGACTTCTACCATATCTACCTATTATATCACCAAGAAAAAGCACATTAAATGTCATTTATCTTGCATACTCCACAGATCTTGACTCCCTGATAACAGAAACTTTTATCTGTCCTGGATAGGTCAACTCCTCCTCAATCTTTTTAGCGATATCCTTTGCAAGAGTATACATAGCATCATCGGTAACTACATCTGGTTCGACTATAATACGAACCTCTCTACCAGCCTGAATAGCATAAGTTTTACTTACCCCTTCAAAACTTTTTGCTATCTCCTCGAGCTTTTCAAGTCTTTTAATATACGCTTCAAGGACCTCTCTCCTTGCACCTGGCCTTGATGCAGAAATAGCATCTGCAGCCTGTATCAAAACAGACTCCACATATTTAAATTCCTCTTCTCCATGATGTGAAAGGATAGCATTTATTATTCTTGGATCTTCATTATATTTTTTTACTATTTCGACCCCTATCGCTGTGTGGGATCCCTCACTCTCGTAATCTACAGCTTTACCAATATCATGAAGTAATCCCATCCTTTTTGCCATCTTTTCGTTTAATCCCAGTTCAGCAGCCATTAAACCAGCAATCTTAGCAACCTCGATAGAATGGGCTAAAACATTTTGTCCATAACTCGTTCTAAATTGAAGCCTGCCAACAAGCTTTAGAAGTTCGGGATGAATATTGTGTAAACCTAATCTAAAAGCAGTCTCTTCTCCCACCTCAAGGATCTTCTTGTCAAGCTCTTCTTTGCTCTTCTCGTATATTTCTTCTATCCTTGTGGGATGAATTCTTCCATCAGCTATCAGTTTTTCCAGTGTCATTTTGGCTATCTCCCTACGATACGGATCATAAGATGACAATATAACCGCCTCAGGAGTATCATCCACTATGATATCGACACCTGTTATACTTTCAAATGTTCTTATATTTCTACCCTCTCGTCCTATAATCCTACCCTTCATCTCATCACTTGGAAGATTAACAATCGATACAGCTATTTCACCAACATATTCTGGTGCACACCTCTGGATAGCCGTAGCAACAATCTCTTTACTCTTCTTCTCTGCTTCCCTTTTAGCCTCCTCTTCGATCTCCCTTACTATCCTTGCAGCATCCTGTTTGGCTTCAGCTTCCATAAGAGATATGAGATAGTTCTTAGCCTCCTCCTTTGTCATACCAGCGACTTTTTCAATCTCTGAAAGCATTTTCAATTTCATGTTTTCAGTCTCGATTTTCAGAGCTTCTACCTCTTGGAGCTTCCTATCAAACTCCTGTTCTTTTTTACTTATAAGCTCCTCTTTCTTCTCAATCAATTCGATTTTCTTATCGATCGACTCCTCCTTGGTCAAAAGCCTTTTTTCTACAAGTTGTAATTCCTTTCTTCTTTCCTTCATCTCCTTTTCTGCTTCCTGCTTTGCTTTAAATACTATGTCCTTAGCTTCGATCTTAGCATCTTTTACAATCTCATCCGCTTCCCTTTTAGCCCGCTGTATTATTTCATCAGCAGCTCTATTCTGTTTTGCGTTTTCCTCAGCTATTTTCTTCTTTTGTATCTGCTGCCCAATAAAAAAACCTGCAGCAACACCAACAATTGCAACAATAATAGATATAACAACAGTCATAATCTACCTCCTGTAAATATTTTCTTCTGTAATAACTATATCAAGATGTTTATCCCAGGGATCTATTTCTATATGCTGGACCAATTGAAACTGGTAAGCCAGCCCAACTCTAACTCCCTTAACATCTTCTAGTATCCTATCATACACACCTTTACCCATGCCAACTCTGTTACACATAACATCAAACGCCACCAGCGGTATCACCACCACATCAAAGTCATACCTTACTTCATTGCTTTCAGGTTCCTGTATCCCATATTTGCCGGTGATCATCTTATCATCACCTTCATATTTGCAAGGCAAAAATAACCCATTTACATGTTTAGGCAAAAAGATTAGAGCATCTTTTTTATAAAGAGTATCTATAATATATTTAGTTCTCACCTCATTACCTACACTCCAGTAAACGAGATAACTACACCTATCCCCATAGAGATTTAAAAATCTATCTTGAATTATCTTACTTTTTGTCTCTACCAAGTTTATATCCAGTGTTTTTCGAAAATCCACAACGCTACATCTAATTTCAGCCTTACTAACCATATCTTTTTTTCCCTTTCCACAACTCTGATAATCTGTCCCTGATCTTCTTTTCAAAACCATACTCCGAAGGAAAATAGAATTGCTCCTCAATACCCATATAATCCTGAGAAACAAAACCGCCATATTCAAAAGGGTACTTATAGCTTTTGGAGTTGCTTTTTATAGTGTTTGGTACTAATACATCATGCTCTTTTAAAAAGTTGCTAACATTTTTCATCGCTTCATAGCTTCTATTACTCTTATGACAAGAAGCCAGATAAGTAACTGCATGGGACAAAAGGATCTCCCCTTCAGGCATTCCAACCCTTTCAAAGAGATTCCAAACAGCCATAAGGAACACTGCAGCATCCGGATGAGCATTTCCTATATCCTCAGAACAGCTTATTGCAAGCCTTCTAAAGATAGTATCAGCACTTACACCAGATCTAAGCAATTTATAGCACCATAATAGGGCAGCATCCGGATCGCTTCCCCTTATACTCTTGATCAACGCAGACAAAAGATCATAGTGATCATCCACAGAATATTGGGAGGACAAAATAAGTTCATCCACCTCAAACATTGGTTTTACCGAACCATCTGAAATATCAGCACAGCTTATTGCAGCATCTATGAAATTCAATAGCCTTCGACCATCTCCTCCAGAAACTTTTACTGCTCTTTCCACTAGATGGTCTTCAAACTCTATCTCCTTTATACCTCTTGATCTTTTAAGATGAACAATAGACCTTTCTGCTATCTTTTTTAATGACGCATCATCTAACTTTTCAAATTTTAAAAAATGTGCCCTCGACCTTATAGCAGGTGTCAAAGAAAAAAAAGGGTTTTCTGTAGATGCACCAACTACCTTTGCATATTTTTCATCAACAACATCTAACAATAAATCCTGTTGTACTTTCGTAAATCTATGTATCTCATCAATGAAGATCAGAGCACCTTGACCGGTCTTTTTTGCAGTATCTATGATCTTTTTAATATCGGAACTACCTGATGATGACGCATGAAAACAGTAGTATGGCAGACAAAGCTCATTACAAAGTAATCTAGCAAATGAACTCTTTCCGGTCCCTGTAGGCCCTGTTAAAATAAGGATATCAAACTCCCCTTTTAAAATAAACCTCACCTTAGGGGAATTAAGTACCTTTTGCCCTATCAGTTCATCCAAACTTTTTGGTATTAGCTCATCTACTAATCTCTGCATAAAAAAACCCCGCAAGACCGTGTGCAGAGTCGGTTTAAAGCCCTGGCTTACCAGGTACTTTTGGGAATCACCACCACTTTAGGCTTCCTGCTACTGGGCAGGCCTGCACACCATGGTGCGTATCATCCCTTAATTTAGAGGTGTTGGCTCCAAACTTATCTGCAACCACGAATCCCGCAGGGTTTATTCCAATCTACCGATTAGTTCCTGCAATTTAGATTCGCAATCTTCTAACTTTCTCTTAACTTCATAATATTCTGCAGCTATCTTAATAGCTGCCATAACTGCTAACGTTGACGTTGTTAATATATGTCCATTTTTTTCAATCTGCTTCATAGTTTCTTCGACATACGATGCAGCTTGTTTAACTAACCCTGCATCATTGCAGGATATTCTATATTTATTCCCATATACAAAAACCTCATTTGTTGCCAACTATTCACCCCTAAATCTTCTCCAGTAACCGCTCAATCCTCTCTGCCACTGCCTCTCGCTCTTGCTTTAACCTCTGATTCTCCTTTAATATTTCATCTTTTTCTATCTCTAATCTTTCTACCTTTAATTGTAATGCATTATAATCTTCTAAAAGCTTATCAATCTTTTTACTCAACTTATCTATCAACTCTTCCATATAGATAATCTAATACATAATTATACTTGTGTCAATATCTTTACCTCAGCAAGGCTCCAAATCTATTTGACAAGTCTTTTAACAAAGCTTCCACGATAACATTTGCCTCTTCATCAGTCAGTGTTTTTTCTTGATGGTTTAAATATATACGAAAAGCAAGACTTACTTTACCATCTCCTATCTTTTCACCCTCATATCTATCAAACAGTTCCACATCTTTTATAAGCTCATTATAAGCTTTAATAAATTCTAAAATCTTTCCAGCATATAGCTCTTTGTCTAGAACAACAGCTATATCCCTATAAATAAATGGGTACTGGGTTATCTTAGAATACTTTTTTCTTATCTTGGCATTTGCATCACTTAAAATATTTAGGTCTATTTCACAAATGTACAGCGCAGTATCCACATCAAGGCGTTCGTACTCTGATGGATGAAGCTCCCCAATGAAACCCACCTTTACACCAGAGAGATAAAGATCTGCTCCTTTTCCAGGATGTAAAAAATCGATCTCTGTTCTCCTGTATTCACACTGCAGGTTCAACTTCTTTAAAACATTTTCCAGAGTAGACTTTAGATAGAAGAATGTATCAGCTTCTTCTCTACCTACCCAATTATTCCCATAAAACCCACCCATAACACCGAAGGCTAATCTTGCCCTTTCCTCTGGTAAGTTTAGCCCATCCTTCCAACTATGAACATTGGCCACTTCAAACACTTTTAACTGTTTAACACCACTTTTATAATTATTGATCAAACTCTTAATAATACCTGGAAAAACCTGACACCTCATGGTATCCATATCGGAAGATATAGGGTTTTTAACCTTAACAGTCCTACACCCTTCAGCATACCTATCCACAATATCAGCACTCATAAAAGAATAGTTGATCACTTCATGATAACCTATGTCTGCCATCAAAAACTTGATTTCTCTAATCACCTTTTGCAGATTATCCTCTTCATCCGATACAGCATATATTTTTGGTATAGTAACTGGTATCTTATCATATCCATATATTCTGGCCACCTCTTCAGCCAAATCCTGCCATCTTTCCACATCATGTCTATACGAAGGAACAACTACTTCATCCCCAACTAATTCAAAGCCAGCAGATGTAAGTATCTTATCCACTTCCTCCTTATTTAAATCTACGCCTATAAAATCTATTATCTTTTTGTAATCGTATCTTAATTTTACCTGCTCATACGGTTTGTAAGGATTGCTGAGGATACCTGTAAGTATTGCTCCACCAGCAAGTTCTATTATCATGTTTGCTGCTTTGTCTATCATTTCTAATGTTTGAACCCTATCAATACCCCTCTCATACCTATATGAGGAGTCGGTCTTCATCCCCAATCTCCTGGCAGTCATTCTTATAGATTCTGGTCTAAAATATGCACATTCAAGAAAAACATCAACAGTGTCATCGCTGATTCCTGAAAATTCTCCGCCCATAACACCAGCTATCGCCAATACTTTTTTCTCATCGGCGATAACAAGCATATCACTATTTAATACTCTCTCTTTTCCATCAAGGGTTATCACCTTCTCACCTTGTGATGCATTCCTCACTACGATACCACCTTCAATCATCTTTAGATCAAAAGCATGCAAAGGCTGTCCGTATTCTATCATAAGATAGTTGGTAACATCGACAATATTGTTTATCGGTCTTATCCCTGCAGATCTAAGTCTATACTGTACCCATATTGGTGAACTTTTCACCTCTATATTCTTTATGATTCTTCCTAAATATATGGGACAATCTTTATCATTAAGAACTTTTACATACCTATATTTATCTGCAACATCTTCACTCTGTAGTATACTAACACTTTTACGAATAACTTTTTTATTAAAAAGGGTAGCAACCTCTCTTGCAACACCAAGTATGCTTAGACAATCAGCTCTATTTGGAGTAACATTTAGTTCTAATATTGTATCCCCAGTCTGCACAATTTCATTAAAATCAACCCCCACATTTGTACTTTCATCAAGAACAAGTATCCCATCACTCTCCTCTTCAAGCCCCAATTCTGATGCTGAACATATCATCCCTTTAGACTCAACACCCCTGATTTTTGTCTCTTTAATTTTCAAACCATTGGGCAATACAGCACCCACCATAGCAAAAGGGACAACTTGACCTTCCGCGACATTAGCCGCACCACATACCACCTGATACGTTGCTTTACCGGTATCAACAACACATACAGAGAGTTTATCAGCATCTGGATGTTTCGATTTTGATAGTACCTTAGCAGTAATTACATTGGTTACCCTTTCCTTTCTTTCAACTCCTTCCACCTCAAGCCCACTCATAGTGAGCCTGTTGATCAATGTATCTAACTCAATATCTCTAATATCCACAAACTCATTTAACCAATTTAAGCTAACTCTCATATCAACTCCTTAAAATTGTCTCAAAAATCTTATGTTATTTTCAAAAAACAATCTCAAATCATCTATTCTAAATTTTAACATAGTAATCCTTTCTATCCCCATACCAAAAGCAAACCCCTTATACCGCTCAGAGTCATAACCTACTGATTCTAAAACCTTAGGATGAACCATCCCAGATCCCAATATCTCCAGCCAGCCAGTTCCTTTGCAAACCCTACAGCCATTTCCGTTACAGATAACACATCCCATATCTACCTCAGCAGAAGGTTCGGTAAATGGGAAGAAACTAGGCCTAAACCTAACAGGTATATCCTTTCCAAAAAGTCTGTGAATAAATGTAACCAAAGCCCCTTTAAGATCGCCAAATGTAACATACTCATCTATCAAAAGCCCCTCCACCTGATGAAACATCGGTGTATGGGTCACATCGCTATCGCATCTATAAACCTTGCCAGGAGCTATGATCTTTATAGGTGGATTTTTTTTCTCCATTGTTCTTATCTGAACTGGGGATGTGTGCGTTCTAAGGAGCACCTCACCCTCAATATAAAAAGTATCCTGCATATCCCTTGCCGGGTGTTCTTTAGGGATGTTTAGTGCTTCGAAGTTGTAAAAATCAAGTTCTATTTCTGGACCGGTAGCAAGCTCATACCCCATAGACTTAAATATGTCAACGATCTCGTAATAGACCTGTGTGATTGGGTGCAAACTGCCATACTCAAGGGGAAAAGCTGGTAACGTAATATCTAACTTCTCTTTTGATAATTTCAACGCTATCTCTTCTTTCTTTAATTGGCTCTCTTTTTCAGCATACCTTTGTTCAAAATCCTCTCTTATTTTAACAAGGTTTTTACCAACCTCTGCCCTCTTGCTCTCTTCCACATTTCTCAACTCTTTGTTCAGCAGCGAAATTATACCTTTTTTACCAAGATACTTTACCCAAACTTGATATAGCTCCTCTACATTTTTTGATTTTTCTATCTCCTCAATATACCTATAGATTTCTTCCTTTATCTCCATCAGCTACTCCCACTTTTTTTTAATCTTATATAATAAAATTAGATAAAAAAAAAGGGGCAAAAGCCCCTCTTTTTGATTTTAATGATCAATTAATTTTCGGTCAGCACAATGTCATCATACATCTTTTGAATGTTATTCCTATGGCAAGCTTCCTCTATAGCTAACTTCTTGAAAAGCTCTTCCACTTCCTGACCCTTAAACTTCTCTGCAAGCTTTTCATAAAATATTCTTGAATTATCTTCATGCTTCATAGCAATTCTCAGTACATCCTGAACAGACATATCTTCTGTTATCACTTTAGGTAGCACCATATTAGTAATCCCAAGATCTGTATAATAACATTTTGAATCCAATCCTACAATACTTATATCACCAGACTGTATGATCCTTTCTATAAGATCTCTGTGCTTTATCTCTTCTTCAGCAAGTTCCCTGATAATAGCTTTGGCTCCCAGATCCTTTACAAAGTTTAGAAGCTTCTGGTAAAACTCATATGCAAGCACTTCTTTTTCTTTAGCATCTTCTAATGCTTCTCTAATAGTTATTTCCATACATCACCTTAAACGATCATATATTTAACTATATTTATAAAGAATGTTGGAAACACACCTATTACTAACACGAATATCACCGCAAGTAGCGAAGCTATAAAGCTCGCTGGCTTCATCTCCAAGGACACCTCATACTCCGGCTCCCTGAAGTACATGAAAATTGTCACCCTCATGTAGTAGTAACATGCTATTACACTGTTTATTACACCAATTATAGCAAGCCATATCAGTCCACTTTTTAAAGCTGCCGTAAATATATAAAATTTACCCATAAATCCAGCAAGGGGTGGAATACCTGCAAGGGAGAACATAAATATAAGCATCGCAAGGGCAGCCATTGGATATTTCTTACCTATCCCTGCAAAGCTCTCAATCCTTTCATCTTCTATCATACCTTTATTCTTAAGGAGAGAAAGTATCGTAAAAGCTCCAATATTCATAAAGCCATAAACCATAGCATAAAAGGCTATAGCCTGATAACCAAGCTCATTTAGTGATACAACGCCTATGAGCATGTAACCTGCATGGGAGATAGCAGAATAAGCCAACATCCTTTTGACATTGTTTTGAGCTAATGCCACTAAATTACCATAGGTCATTGTAATAACAGCTAAAATCGAGAAAAACATCTGCCATTGGGCAGCAGCTGGCTCCAGGGCAATCCATACGAATCTTACAATTGCACCCATCGCAGCAGCCTTTGGTGCAACTGTCATAAAGCCGGTAGCTGGTGTAGGTGCCCCTGTGTAAACATCTGGAGCCCACATATGGAATGGTACAGCAGATATCTTAAATGCTAACCCCGCAAGCATCATAATCATGCCAAGCTTGATATTAAAATTAGCTGCTCCATTTGCTTTGATCATATTTGCAATATCCACATACTTTGTAGATCCTGTATAACCATATATGTAGGACAATCCAAAAAGGAAAATCGCTGATGAAAAAGCACCTATAATGAAATATTTTAACCCTGATTCGTTAGACTTAAGATTCCTCTTCTCAAAACCAGCTAAGATGTACATGGATATCGCCATTGTCTCCATACCAGCATAGAGTACCGATAGATCAGTAGCGCTTACCATAAACATCATGCCAACAATACTAAAGAACATGATGGTAAAAAATTCTCCTTTAAGTATATCCCTATCCCTGAGATAATCCACTGACCCCAATGTACTCATAATATATGCGATAGCAAATACACAGAAGAACGCAAAGGAGTACATATCCCATACCAATGTCTGACCAAACCCAAAAATCTTAAATCCACCCACCGGTATAGAGGCAAGAACAGCTACTATGATAAAAAATATTCCAAAATAACCAACACCAGATTTACTATTTTTACCTGCAATTATATCTATGACAATCAGTATCAGACCAAAAATCGTCATCAGAAGTTCAGGCATTATTGAAACTAAGTTACTTATCATATCTGCCCTCCTCTACTTCATTGATACACTTACTGCATTAATCTGTTCCACAAGAGCTTTAACAGATTCATGCATGTACGATGTAAACGTCTCTGGGTATAAACCTGTCCAGAATACCACAATTATCAGCGGCATCATGTAAAATACCTCTCTTACATTCATGTCTTCAAGGTCATGTAGATTGGGATTGACGGTCTGGAAAAACACCCTTTGATACATCCAGAGCATATAAACGGCCGAAACAATCACACCCAAAGCTGCAAGACCAGCATAAGTGGGAAACGCTTTAAATGCACCCACCAATACCAAAAATTCACCCACGAAACCGCCCATACTTGGCAACGCCACAGAAGCCATAGTAAATATCAAAAATACTGTGGCATACACAGGGACTTTAACTGCTATACCACCATAATCTGCGATTAACCTTGTATGTGTCCTTTCATAGATAAGGCCTATCAGCAAGAAGAGAGCTCCTGTTATGATACCATGGTTAAACATCTGTAATATGCCACCCTCTATACCAGACTGATTAAAGGCATATATACCCAACGTAACAAAACCCATATGACTTACTGAGGAATACGCAACCAGTTTTTTCACATCTTCCTGAACCATCGCTACAAGTCCACCATAAATAATAGCAATGACAGATAGTATAGCAATCAGTGGAACAAACTTTATCGATGCAATCGGTGTAATAGGTAAACAGAATCTTAAAAATCCATAAGTACCCATCTTAAGCAACACACCAGCAAGGATCACAGAACCCGCTGTCGGAGCTTCCACGTGGGCATCTGGCAACCATGTATGGAATGGGAACATCGGAACCTTTATGGCAAAACCAAAGAAAAAGGCAAGGAACACAATTATCTGGAACTCTATTGGGAACTTAGCACCCAAAGCAGATATCTTTAATATATCAAACGTATACTCCCCTGTCATGCTTCCATACTTAAAGTACAGTGCGATAATGGCAAGTAGCATGAACACAGAGCCAGCAAGTGTATAAAGAAAGAATTTCACAGCAGCATAAACCCTTCTCTGACCACCCCAAACTCCTATTATAAGGTACATTGGGATCAGCATAGCCTCCCAGAATATGTAAAATAGGAAGAAATCAAGGGCACAGAATACACCCACCATCGCAGCTTCCAGTATCAACATCGACACATAGAACTCTTTCTGCCTCTTTTCAATATATGTAAATGAAGCCAATATTGAAATAGCTGACAAAAACGTCGTGAGAAACACCATTAAAATAGATATACCATCTACACCAAGGTAGTAGTCTATATTCAATGATCTGATCCAATAGTATCTTTCTACAAATTGCATACCTGCTTCACTTTTGTTAAAGTTTGTCATAAGTGGAATAGTAAGAATAAACTCTATCACACTTGCAACAAAGGCACTCCACATTGCAAATTTACCGCTTTTACTAAATATCAGTATAAATACGGCTGCAACAACCGGGAAGAAAATCAGTATCGATAATATATTATCCATCATTGTCAGCCTCCTAACCTACATAAAATATTGCAACAAGGATGACAACCCCAACCACCATTGTAAAGATATACGTTTGTATCCTTCCAGTCTGGATCATCCTTAGTATACTACCTAAAAATTGTGATACTTTTCCAAAAGCATTCACTATAAAATCTATGAAGTTGGCATCAAAACCTTTCCACAGGAAGTTTGAGATAGTTACACATGGCTGAACAATCAATGCGTCATAAATTTCATCAAAATACCATTTGTTGTAAAAGAGCTTATGTATTGGTCTAAATGTTTTGATTGTTTTCTCAGGAAGATCAGGTGACTTCATATAGTATAGATATGAAAGTGCAATTCCAGCCACCGCAACCACTATAGAAAGCACCATCAATGCAACTGCTGTACCATGAGATAAATGATGAGGTTTTAACCCCGGTGGAGTTAACACTGGTCCTAAGAATTTATGAATATACCCATTTTCCAAAGGATAGCCAAAGAGCATACCCACCAGCACAGACAATATAGCAAGTAGCACCAAAGGTAAAGTCATTTGCCATGGTGACTCATGGGCATGATCGTATAAGTGATGATCCCTTGGCTCACCCATAAACACCATCCACCATAACCTAAACATGTAGAATGCCGTCATAAAAGCCACCACCGTACCTATAAACCATGCCAATTTATGATCAGTGGCAAAAGCCATAGCCAAAATCTCATCCTTACTCCAGAAACCTGCAAGAGGAGGGATACCTGCTATTGCAATACAACCTATTAAAAATGTCCATGCAGTTATAGGCATCTTTTTCCTCAATCCGCCCATAACCCTTATATCGAGATTATCCTGCATAGCATGCATAACACTACCAGAACAAAGAAACAACAGCGCCTTGAAAAATGCATGGGTGAAAAGATGGAATATCCCCGCAATATAAGCCCCTGTACCTGTAGCCATGATCATGTACCCCAGCTGACTCACAGTTGAGTATGCTAATACCCTTTTGAAGTCAAACTGTGTTAAACCTATTGTAGCACCTAAAAATGCAGTAACAGCACCCACATAAACAACTATTTCACTTGTAATATGGGCCTCAGAGAAAAGTGGGTTACATCTTGCTACCATGTAAACCCCAGCTGTAACCATTGTAGCAGCATGGATAAGAGCAGAAACAGGAGTAGGACCTTCCATCGCATCTGGCAACCACACATGAAGTGGGAACTGTGCCGATTTACCAATGGCACCACAGAACAGACCAAATGTCATAAGATCTATTAAACTAAAGTCAATGCCAAAGAGATTAAAACCAACACCTTTAATAGCCTTTATGGCTTCATAGTTAAAGGCATCTGAGTAGTTTAAGCTTTTAAATGTTACAATCACAAGTAACAAGCCGATATAAAAACCGAAATCCCCAACTCTGTTTACAACAAATGCTTTCTTGTTTGCATCAGCTGCACTCTTTTTGTGGAACCAGAAACCGATCAAAAGGTATGAGGATAAGCCCACAAGCTCCCATCCCACGAATAACATGAGGAAGTTATTACCCATTACCAAAATAAGCATAGAAAGGGTAAAGACTGATAAATAGGTAAAGAACCTCCAGTACCCCTTATCATGATGCATATATCCGATGGAGTAGATATGAACCATCGAACTAACAAAGGTTACAACAACAAGCATAATTGCCGTAAGAGGGTCTATAAGTATACCAAAGGGTATAACAATGTCATCAGCTAACACCCATTTATAGACTACAGCATCTAACCTATAACCGTTCATTACCTTAAAGAAAGTGATGATTGATATAGCCAAAGATATAAGCACACCTGTGACAGCCACATAGTGAGCCTTATCCTTTATATATAGTCTGCCAAAGATCCCATTTATCAACAGCGCCACCAAAGGTGCAATTAGAATTCCTAACTCAATCATTGGCAACTCCTTACCCATTCATTGTATTAAGTTCATCAGCGTTGACAGTAGGTTTGTTCTTAAAAAGTGCAATGATCAAAGCAAGCCCTACCGCTGCCTCAGCTGCCGCCACAGCCATCACAAACACTATAAACACTTGCCCACCTAAAGCATTTAGATACTTTGAGAATGCAGCAAGATTTATATTTACAGCATTTAACATCAATTCCACTGACATAAACATAACTATTAGATTTCGCCTAACAAGTACTCCAGTCATCCCAATTGTAAATATAATTGCACTTAGTGCTAAGTAATGTTGAAGTGTCATAGTTCCTCCTAATCCTTCTTAGCGAGCACAATTGCCCCTATCATAGCCACCAACAGCATGACTGAGACAATCTCAAATGGCACCAAGTAGTTATTAAAGAGTTCATAACCAAAAATCTTAACATTGCCATACTGTTTATAGATTTCAGGTGTGTAAGGTCCGCTTTTTCCAATAACATTTGCACTTTGTAGCGTAATCAGTATCTGTATAAACACTACAAAAGATGCAACTATGCCCAGAGCATATCTAAAAGGGATTTTTATAAAACCCTTACTCTTTGGATTAAGCAGCATAACAACAAAGAGGTACAATACCAATATAGCTCCTGCATACACAAGTACCTGAATCGCGGCGATGAACTCGGCATTGAGCTGAACAAATATACCAGCCACAGCAAAGAACGTGAGCAGCATCCATAGTGCTGAATGAACAGGGTTTTCCCTTGTTATCATGAATAACGAGGAGATGATCGCCACAAAAGCCAAAACATAAAATCCCAGCTGCTCCATAATCTATTCTCCTTTGTTATAATTTTTTACTAAGTAGTTCATATTTACGACATATTTTTCTCTATTTGCTTCAACTATGTCATATTTTTTACCCATATGAATAGCATCTTTAGGGCATGCCTCCTCGCAGAATCCACAGTAAATACATCTGTCGAGTTCGATGACAAACTTCCTTATAAGTCTTTCACCGTTTGGTCCTGCATCTGTCTCTATATAGATACATTCAGATGGGCATACTTTTTGACAAAGGTAACAACCCACACACTTTGGATTCCCTTTTTCATCTGTTTTTATATAATGAACACCTCTAAACCTGTCAAATATTACCGGCTTTTCAAAAGGGTATTTAAGGGTAACAGGCTTTTTAAAGAGATGTTTAAGAGTAATCCCAAGACCTTGAAGAATCTCTGTAAAAAATAGTGTATCTACAATATTTCTCATCTTCCACCTCTAACTCATAGCATACACAACTATGGACGTAACAACTACGTTCAAAAGAGCAATAGGAATAAGGATCTTCCACCCTAACGTCATAAGTTGATCAAAACGAAGTCTCGGTAGTGTTGCCCTCAGCCAAAGATAAAAAAACATCAAAAACAGTACCTTAGCTGCAAACCATATAAAGCTCGGTCCAAAAGGTCCATTCCATCCACCTAAGAAAACAATCGTAGCAATAGCAGAAACCACATACATATTTGCATATTCAGCAAGGAAAAACATGGCAAACTTCATACTGGAATATTCCACATGGAAACCAGCCACAAGCTCTGTTTCTGCTTCTGGCAGGTCAAATGGCGCCCTATTAGTCTCAGCAACAGCAGATATTATATAGATAACAAATGCAACAAACTGCGGTATAAAAAACCACAATCCATTAGCCTGGGCCTCTGTAATTCCTTTTAAGCTCAATGTACCCGCTAAAAGGATCGGCCCAACAAGGGATAAAGCCATTGCAGTTTCATAGCTGATCACTTGGGCTGAAGATCTTAAAGATCCCAAGAGTGCATATTTAGAATTAGACGCCCAACCAGACATGATAATCCCATAAGTACCCACTGACGATAGAGCAAGAATATAGAGAAGACCTATGTTAACGTCAGCGATATAGAGATTATACTCTTTTCCAAAAAGGTTGATGGTAGCATTTGTAAAAGGGATAACGGCAAAAGCACTTAGTGCAGGTATCAAACTTAAAAGTGGCGCAATAATATACACCGGCTTATCAACCATTGTAGGAACAATGTCCTCTTTTGCCACGAGTTTTAACCCATCGGCTATAGGCTGCAGGAGACCTTTCCAACCAACATGTGTCGGTCCAAGCCTCACCTGCATATGACCAATGACTTTTCTTTCAAGCCAGGTCATGTAAGCTACGCCCAAGAGCAGAACCGTGATTACAACAAGAATCTTGATAACCACAAAAATTAGTTCAACTAACATAACCAACCTCTTTAATTTTTTTTGTATCATTTAAAACTTCAATGATCTTGTTTAAAAATTGGATGTCCGTAACAGCATTAGAAACCAGATCTATAAAACCACTCTTATCAATAATACCTTTTTCTACAAGCATTTCATACACCCTGATAGAGAAATCTACACTTTTTATACTATTTTTAAGACTGAGTATGAATATCTCTTTAGCATCATCAAAAGCTGAGTTTCTGATATATATATCAATTAGTTTGATATACGCATCCACAAACATGGGGTTTATACTTATGATCTCCTTAAGAATAGACACCGCCTCATCTTGTTTTCCGAGGTAATAACAGCTAAGAGCATAATAATACTTTGCTGAGGTATGTGATTTATTTGTTTTTATGATATTTTTAAAAATCTCTGAAGCCTTTGAGATCTCTCCAATTTCAAAATATAAAGTGCCTAATAGAAACTTAGCTCTCGTGTTTTTATTGTTCATCTTGATAGCTTTCTCAAGGGCTTTTATCCCTTCGTTGTGTTGAAACATCCTTGAATAAGCCATCCCTAATCGAAAATAATATTGGGAATAGTTAGGATTAATCTCGATAGCCCGTTTTATGTCACTTACAGCTTCTGGGAAATCCCCAAGATCATAATGGGCCAGGCCTCTGTAAAAATAGGCCTGACCTGTCGTATCATCATTATTACTTAAATATTCACTTAGAACCTCAATCGCCATCTCTGGTTCGCCCTTAAGATATTCCTGTATCCCTCTTTTAAGATCGTTATCCTTCATGCTTTACAAGATCAACCCGCAAATATTCACCTTTAGCAAATATCGACTCTACCCCAATATAATTCTTAGGTAGAGCAACTACACCCTTTGGCATATATTTTTCGAATTCCACTCTAAACCTTTTCATGATATCACCACATTTTACAGAAACATAATCCCCTTCGGATAAATTTAACCCTTTTGCATCCTCTGGATTAATCTCCAACAACGTATCACTATAAGCTTTCGATAAATCAGGGGACCAAGTGGTATAGGTACCTGAGTGGAATCTTAAGCTACTTTGATACAACTCAAAAGCACCTTCTCCTGACATTTTAAACCCACAGTCGTCTGTTCTATCGATTACGTATGGATATTTAACCAAACCACCATCAAAATCCACATCTCTATAAAGTTCAACATCTTTTTTGATAAGTTTCTGTAACTCTTCAATATCAGATGGAAGCACAACCCCCATACATCTTGAAACCTGGGAGAATACCTCTGCATCAGAAACAACCCCTTTATCAACAGCCTTTTGCAATCTCTGCACTCTACCTTCGAGGTTTGTGAAAGTTCCCTCTTTTTCAACAAAAGAAGAGACCGGTATATACACATTAGCCAATTTTGCTGTTTCAGTAAAATAGGGATCAGTAACCATTATAAAATCTGTTTTTGACAAGAAACCCAAAACTCTGTAATAATCAGGATTATGGACTATATTCTCCCCAACTATCACTAAAGCTTTTATCTTATTGTTACTCATTAGATCTTCGAGTTTTGGAACAACTGTTCTCTTTATACCGGGTAAAACACCCTCAGCACAACCCATATCCACAATCCCCTGAGAGTTATTTTTAAGCTTACAGGGGATAAGTTTTATCTTGGGTAGAGCTTTCTTTATCCTGCTAACCAAACTTACATCAACAACACTATAGGGATTGTAGATCAGTACAGGTGCATTAGCAAAGATCAATTTTTGCGCTACAGAAGAACATCTATTCGATTCACCTTCTATAGCCTTAACAAAATCCTCCATGAGCTGATAAAGCTCAGAGGGCTTACCAGTATAGAACTCTGACGCCACTCTTTTTAAAGCAGTATATTTTGGATAAAAGACCCTAAGACCACCCTCATTCTTCCTAGCAGTCATTCTTACGAAAAGACCTAATATCGGATTAGACTCTGTTAAATCGATATTCAATACCGTGATATCATCAGCAGATTCCACATCAGAATAAGTACCTTCTGGTAGACAATTTGCCGATTCTGATGAATATATATAGTTTGTACCTAAGACTTCTCTTGCAAATTTCTGCAATAGATATGCTTCTTCATTCGTGATCCTGGGCGAAACAATAAAAGCTATGGAATCTCCACCAAATTTATCCTTGATTTCCTTAAGTTTTTCCGAAGTTATCTTGTATGCCTCTTCATTCGATATATCTTTATAATCATCTCCTGACTTTATCTTAGCTACTTTTTCCCTCTTTACGCTATTAAAAGCCTCAAAACCGAATCTGCCTTTCACACACAACAAACCTTTATTAACACCAAGTTCATACTTTTCCGTAATCCTAAATACCTCATTATCCTCACTATCCACCACGATAGAACAGCCACAAGAACAGAAACCACATATAGTTTCAGTTTTTTCAAGATTCCACGGTCTATTCTTAAACAAATATACCCTGTTGTTTAAAGATCCAACGGGACAAACACTCATACACTGACCGCAAAATTCACAGTTCCATGGTTGATTAAAAGCTGTCCCTATTATGGTATCTGTACCCCTGTTCTGGAAGCTAATAGCTTGAATATTCACAACCTCGTCACATATTCTTACACATCTACCACACAAGACACATCTGTCTATATCCCTTTCTATAAATGGGTTAGTATGGTCAACTGGAGTGTCATTTGGCTTTGGATCAAACCTAACCTGGTTTACACCAAACTCATAGGTAAGATCCTGCAACATACACTCCCCCCCTTTATCACAAACAGGGCATTCAAGGGGATGGTTAATCAGAAGCAGTTCTATAAGTGTCTTTCTTATTTTGGCAAGCTTTTCACTGGTGGTAATAACCTCCATACCGTTTGCTACAGGTGTGGTACATGCAGTCATCAGCTTAGGATTGTTTTTGACCTCCACTAAGCAGACTCTGCAAGCACCAAATGGCTTTAAAATCTTATCATGGCATAGCACCGGTATATGGACACCAGCTTTTTCTGCTGCATCAAGTATTGTTGAATTTGGTTCTACTTGAACTTCTATTCCATCTATCTTTAACGTAACCATATTCATTCCCCTTCGTTAATCTATTGCGTTAAATGGGCAGTTGACGATACATTCCCTGCACTTAACACACTTAGATCTATCAATATATGCAACCTTCCCTTTTTCCCATGTAATAGCATTGACTGGACACACTTTAAAACAGATCCCGCACTTTTTACATCTCACATCATCCACAATAAACTCTATAAGTGGAGCACATTCCCTCGCCGGACACTTCTTTTGTTTGATATGTATCTCATACTCCTCTCTAAAATATTTTATTGTTGTAAGTACAGGATTAGGAGCAGTCTGGCCAAGACCGCAAAGCGATGCAGTTTTAATATCATTTGCTAAATCTATCAGATTCTCTATATCACCTTCTCTACCCTGCCCACTTGTAATTCTATCGAGGATATCAAGCATCGTTTTAGTACCTATTCTGCATGGTATACACTTACCACAAGACTCCCTCTGGGTAAACGTTAGGAAGAATTGAGCAACATTCACCATACAGTTGGTTTCATCCATAACAACCACACCACCAGAACCCATCATAGCTCCAGCAGCAATAAGGGAATCGTAGTCAATAGGGGTAT
Source organism: Calditerrivibrio sp. (assembly GCA_026415135.1). Taxonomy (NCBI): domain Bacteria; kingdom Pseudomonadati; phylum Deferribacterota; class Deferribacteres; order Deferribacterales; family Calditerrivibrionaceae; genus Calditerrivibrio; species Calditerrivibrio sp. The sequence goes on from JAOAHS010000037.1 coordinate 74,231, forward strand.
CAAGCAACGATTCTGGTAGACAGCCACCAGATGGTCCACCCAACTGTACAGCTTTAAATTTTCTTTTCTTAGGTATACCACCACCCACATCATATATGAGCTGCCTTACAGTTATACCCATAGGAACTTCAACAAGCCCAGTGGACTTTACTTTACCACTAAGGGCAAATATCTTTGTACCTTTGGACTTCTCAGTACCCATGGATGCATAAAAATCTGCACCATCAAGAATTATCAATGGAAGATTTGCAAATGTTTCGACATTATTAACATTTGTAGGCTTGCCCCACAAACCCCTAACAGCAGGAAATGGTGGTCTAGGCCTTGGCATCCCCCTTTCCCCTTCAATGGATGCTATAAGAGCAGTTTCTTCACCACAGACAAAGGCACCAGCACCCTCTTTGAGGTGGAGATGAAACTCAAAGTCCTTACCTAATATATTTTTACCTAAAAAACCTCTTTCCTCCGCAACTTTTAAAGCTTTTTTAACCCTTTTAATGGCCAAAGGATACTCAGCTCTACAGTAGATATAACCCTCTTTACAACCGATCGCATAGGCTGCAATGAGCATACCTTCTATAACCACATGGGGATTACCTTCTATTATACTTCTATCCATGAAGGCACCAGGGTCACCCTCATCGGCATTACATATGAGGTATTTAAGTTCCCCCTTAGACGCCCTACAAAACTCCCATTTGAGACCAGTCGGGAAACCTCCACCACCTCTGCCCCTTAGACCTGACTTTTTAACTTCTGCTATCACCTGCTCAGGTGTCATCTCATTTAATACCTTTTTGATGGCTTCATACCCACCCATAGATAGATAATCATCTATATCTTCAGGATCCACCTTACCACAGTCTTTCAAAACATATCTCTTCTGGAATTTATAAAAATCGTAATAATCTTTCTTAGCTGCCCACTTATCCACTATATGTCCATTTATAATATGCTCCTGGACTATGGCAGGTACCATTTCAGCAGTTACATGTTCATAGGTTACCGGTTCAGCACCAGGAATATGTATATCCACCAAAACATCCCTAGCACACAACCCCCTACAGCCTGTAGCTTTGACCTTACAATTTCTCTCTTTTAAAACCGCCTGAATACCCTCTTTTTCAAACTCCGCAGCAAAGGCATCCATTACCTCGTAGCCACCAGAGGCAACACCTGCTGTACCCATACACACATGGACTTCTATAATATTAGAACCAACACTCATCATTTACCCCCTAATCCTGTTTTTGAGCATATTCCCTAAATATGCTCCTTGACTGTTCCGGGGTCAAGTTTCCATAGGTTTTATCATTTATCATTATAACCGGAGCCATACCACAGGCACCAATACATGATACCTCTTCTAAGGTAAACTTGATATCAGGTGTAGTCTCACCATTTTTGATACCAAACTCCTCATAGACAACTTCTGAAATCCTACCAGATCCCTTAACGTGACAAGCAGTACCACGACAAACTCTGATCACGTATTTACCCCTCGGAGTCGTATAAAACTGCGCATAAAATGTCAAAACACCATATAACGTATGGGGGGACATATTGAGATTTTCGCCAATCCTTTCGATCATCTCCTTAGACAAATAACCATAGTGCTCCTGCACTTGCTGAAGAACAGGAATCGTTGCCCCTTTCTTCCCTTTATATTTTTCACATATATGATCTAACTCTGTAAAATCCAACTCTTTATCAATAGCAACTGCTTCCATCGCCTTCCCCTTATCTGTCTATTTCGCCAAGGACTATATCTATGCTACCTATAATACCAACAAGGTCAGCAACCATATGCCCTTTGGCCATAGCTTCTATTGCCCCCAAATTCACAAAGGAAGGAGCCCTAATCTTCAATCTGTATGGCTTTGTATCACCATCACTAACAATATAAAATCCTAATTCACCTTTAGGAGCCTCTACACACGCATAAGCCTCACCCTTAGGTGTAGTGAAGCCTTTGGTAATTATGTAGAACCTACGTATCAAGGCTTCCATCTTTTCATACACATCCTGATGGGACGGAATCTCCAATCTTGGATCATCTGTCATCACTGGACCTTCTGGAATCTGATCGAGAGCCTGTTTTAATATTTTATTGGCTTCCCTCATCTCCTTTATTCTAACAAGGTATCTGGCGTAGATATCACAACCATCCTGCACAGCGACCTCAAACTTGAATCTACTATAAATACCATAAGGTTCATCTCTTCTTAGATCAAAATCTATACCTGAACCCCTCATAATTGGACCACTTACTCCATAATCAAGGGCATCTTCTTTGGACAACTTACCCACCCCAACAGTCCTGGCTAACCAGATTCTATTTTTAGTAAGCAACCCCTCATAGGTATCAACCCTTTCATCAAATACTTCAACAAACTCCCTCAATTTTTCAAAAAACAAAGGCGGAACATCTTCTCTAATACCACCCACCCTTATCCAGGACGATGTCATCCTCTGACCTGTGGCAATTTCAAACATATCAAGGATAAGTTCCCTCTCCCTGAAGGCATAAAGGAAAACTGTCATGGCACCTATATCTAATGCATGGGTAGCAACCCAAACAAGGTGACTTGCAATCCTTGCTAGCTCTGCAAAAATAACCCTTAGATACTCAGCCCTCTCAGGGATCTTAACATCAAAAAATTTTTCCACAGCCAAACAGAAAGCCAAATTATTAGAAAGTGGCGAAAGATAATCCAATCTATCTGTAAGCGGTATAAACTGATGATATGTTCTATGCTCAGCCAACTTTTCCACACCCCTGTGCAAAAAACCCACATCAGGGCGAACACCAACAATGGTTTCCCCATCAAGATCCACAACAAGCCTCAAAACACCATGGGTACTTGGGTGCTGAGGCCCCATATTGACCGTTATAATTTCACTAAGGTTGTCTTTTTCACTGATTACGCTCATCTGCCACCCCTACTATCTGCTAAACTTAAGACCTAAGCCTTGTTCATCGGCATTATTAAACCACTTTCTACCCTTGAGCGGGTAATCCTTTCTAAGTGGATGCCCATCAAAGAAATCAGGAAGCAGAATCCTTCTTAGATCAGGATGCCCCTCAAAAAAAACTCCCACAAGATCATACTGCTCCCTTTCAAGGAAATTAGCCCCTTTCCATATATCCACAACAGTAAATGTCCTATCATTTTCTATTGAGTACTTCACAAAAACCCTAAGCTTTTTATCTATATTAAAAAGGTTATATACAAGATCAAATTTCTCTTTCCTCTTAGGCCAATGTGTTGCAACAATATCCACAAGATAAGTAAATCCAAACTCAACCTTAAGAGACTTCAACAGCTCTTTGGCAACAGATCTATCAACAACAATATTTTTATTACCAAATTTCTCAAAGCAATTTATTTTACCCGGAAACTTTTCATTAAGCTTTGCAACAAGATCAGCAAATGTCATAATCCACCTCACTTCCTCAATATTTTATCGCCCTTAATCTTCTCCTGAAGGGCGACAATCGCATCCAACAACGCTTCTGGCCTTGGAGGACATCCGGGTATATAAAAATCCACTGGAACTATCTCATCAACACCCTGTACCGTGGAATATGTATTAAAAATCCCACCACTTGTGGCACAACTACCCATAGCAATCACCCACTTCGGCTCCGGCATCTGATCATAAACCTTTCTAACCACAGGAGCCATCTTTCTAGTCACAGTACCTGCAACTATCATAAGATCAGCTTGCCTTGGAGTAGCCCTAAATATAATACCAAGCCTGTCAAGGTCATACTTAGATGCACCTGCGGCCATCATCTCAATAGCACAACAAGCAAGACCAAAGGTAACCGGCCAAAGGGATGAACGCCTTGCCCAGTTTATAACACCATCAATGGTAGTAGTAATAATATTGTCTGAGAACCTATGCTCCATCAAGCCCATTCTAACGCTCCTTTTTTCCATGCATAAAAATAGCCAAATACTAAAATTATGATGAAAATAATCATTTCAATAAGCCCAAATAACCCGAGAACATCAAAGGCAACTGCCCACGGAAACAGGAAAACAGTTTCCACATCGAATATAACAAACAACATCGCTATAACATAAAACCTTACATTATACCTTTGCCTCGCATCGCTAAACTCTGGCATACCACATTCATAAACACTCAATTTAACTTTTTCTGGCTTTTTAGGTCTTATAAGGAATCCCACCGATATACTGATTATTCCTATAAGCGCTGCTATTACTAACATTACAACAATTGGTAAATATCCGCTCATATCATCACCTCTGTATTTTGTATACAGTATTCATCTATTTAACACATGAATTTAAAACTGTCAACAATAAACATCGTTTTAATAGAATGTATCAAAAAGACTTAAGCCATATGAGTTAGACCTTAAATTGTTGCTATTGACTTTTTCTATAAATATTAACAGAATTTTAAATTCTTACAGCCTCAATCGGATTTAAATAATCCCTTCCAGAATCAAAACCGTATTTTAATAAAAGAGACATCATATCAAGGGGTAAATCACTTTTATAAAAGACATCTTTTTCAAGATAGGGATCAAAAAACTTTAAATAGTAAGAGTGGAGTGCCTGTCTTTCAATGCCATATTTCATTACTTTACTGCCCCCATATACACTATCACCTATTATAGGGTAGCCTAAATGAGAAAGATGCACTCTAATTTGATGGGTTCTACCTGTATAGATTCGAATAGCAGCTAAAAAAATCTCTTTAAACCTTTTTAACACATAAACTTCTGAAACAGCAAGTTTTCCGTTTTTATCGACTACTGCCATCCTTTTTCTGTCAGAAGGGGACCTGCCTATAAAGTTTTCCACCCTAATATAATCCTTCTTAGGTTTACCTAAACAGATCGCCAGATAAACCTTTACTATCTCCCTTTGCTGAAAGATTTCGGATAATCTTTGCCTTACATCTCTATTTTTAGCAACCAAAATAAGACCAGAAGTATCTTTATCAAGTCTATGAACAATGCCAGGTCTCAAAACTTCATCATCCTTTATCTCAAATCTTGCCAATATACCATTCACCAAAGTATCTGTGGTATTACCAGGAGCAGGATGCACAACAACACCAGCTGGCTTATCAACAACCGCATACCATTTGCTGTCATAAACAATTGAAAAGTCTATCTCTTTTGGCGTAAGATCGATGGACTCGTCGGGGATAGAAACAGATATAACATCACTTGTTTTAACACTATATGAAGCCTTACAAACCTTCCCATTAACAGTAACAAGGCCATCGGCTATTAGGTTTTTAAAATATGATCTCGACCTACCCAAACGCTCAAACAAAAACAGATCCAGTCTTTTACCATAGATATCAGCGACAATCTCTATTTTTTCTAAGATCCTAACCCTGTCTTCCACGTCTCTTAAAGATCGTTTATTACAAGTCCAGTCTGCAGCTTAGGATAGAAATATGTGGATTTTTGGGGCATAACTAAGCCGCTCTCAGATACCTCCCTAACAACTTCGATATCTATGCCATTTAACATAAATGCAATTCTATTGCCACTTGCTAATAATTCCCTTATCTCCTCCTCAGTCTGAACAAAACAAATCCCCTGTTTTTTTAGCAGTTTTTCATCGGTAAACTCCAAAAGAGGTTTTAGAACCGACTCTTGTAATATGTACGGATCAATCCTTCTAAAAACTGGATCATACCTATCTAAAACTGAATCTTTTACCCTCAAACCAAAATAAGAGTCCCTGGTGACAAGAAGCATTCTTATCTCCCCTGGTACATCCATAAATCTCCACTTTTTATCTTCTGTTAACTCTGTAATACTAAACTCCTCTTCAAGTCTACCCATAAACTCAGAATAATTGAAACCTTCTGGGAGATCTACAACTCTATGAGTGGGGAATATCTTTAACCCTTCATCATAAAAGTTGACAAACATCATCATTACATACTCATACCCTTCCTCTCCCTTACCAGTAGGGTTTTTCTCCCTCATATAGTTTCTAAAGTTAATAGCGGTTTCATACCTATGATGACCGTCAGCTATGTAGACAGCTTTATCTTTCATAAAATTTATAATCTTTTCTATGCTTTCTGGATCATCTACCACCCATATACTGTTTTTAACTCCATACACGTCCACAGCTGAAGCAGATGCCATATTCTTTTTTGCTAAAGAAAATATCCTTTCCAGTTTATTTTCACTATCTAAGTACAATCCAAATATCTGACTTAGATTGGCATTTGTAGCTTTCATTAATTCAAACCTATCCTGCTTAGGTCCTGGCAAGGTCTTTTCATGGGGAAAAACGCTACCTTTTCCAAGTTCCTCAATCTTTAAAAGTCCAATAAAACCTGTTCTAACGTAGTTTTTTCCACCATACTCATATTCCTGTTCATAGACATAAAAAGCTGGACTTGGATCTTTGATCAAAATTTTATCCTCTCTCCATTTTCGATAAAGCTCCCCCGCAATTCTATAGCGGTTATCCCCACCTACAGGCAAGTCTATCTGGACTATATTATATGGTGATTTCCCTATGAGTGTTTCTCGCATCCCCTCATCGATAACATCATAAGGAGGGGCTATAACCTGCTTTAATAGAGTTTTTTCAAGATTATATCTAATACCTTTAAAAGGTTTTACACATACCATGACATCCTCCATCACTTCACAATTAGTTTTGCAAAATTTCTTTTACCTACCTTCAAAACATACTCCCCTGTATCCAAACAGATATCTACATTCTCCACCTTTTCACCATTCAGAGTAATAGCACCAGATACAGCCAATCTCCTTACCTCACTGTTTGATGGAGCAAAACCCAATTTTTTAATTATATCTATAAGCTTATCAAATGTTGACATCTCCAACTCTTTAATATCTTCAGGGATCTCCTTTTTAGAAAAAACCTGCTCAAACCACTCCCTTGCATTTTTAGCTTCAGCATATCCATGAAATCTTTTCACTATCTCCTCTGCTAGATCTTTTTTGGCCTGCATTGGATGAAGGGAACCATCCTTTATGGCATTTTTGATCCGTTCAATTTCATCCAGAGATCTATCACTAAGTAACAAGTAGTATCGAAGCATAAGTTCATCGGAGATGGACATTATCTTTCCAAACATATCAGTGGGTTTTTCAGTTATACCCACGTAGTTACCCAACGATTTACTCATCTTTTGAACACCATCTAATCCCTCTAAAATGGGCACAGTTAAAGCAATCTGTGGGCTCTGCCCATTCATCCTCTGTAGATCCCTACCAACCAGCAGGTTAAACTTTTGATCTGTACCGCCAAGCTCTACATCCGCTCTAAGGGCCACAGAATCATAACCCTGCACCAAAGGGTATAAAAACTCATGAATACTTATAGGTCTGCCACTATTATACCTTTTTGAGAAATCATCCCTTTCCAACATCCTTGCCACTGTATAACAAGAAGCAAGCTTAATCATGTCATAGGACGACATCTTATCCATCCAATGGCTATTAAATGCAATCTCTGTTTTTTCTGGATCTAAAATTTTAAAAACCTGTTCTTTATAGGTTTCTGCATTTTTTAGGACCTCTTCCCTTGTAAGTGGCTTCCGTGTTTCAGATTTACCTGTAGGATCACCAATCAGTCCCGTAAAATCCCCTATTAGAAAGATAACATGATGACCTAAATCTTGAAAGTGTTTCATCTTTTGGATTAAGACCGTATGGCCTAAATGTAGATCTGGAGCTGTTGGATCAAACCCAGCTTTCACTCTAAGGGGGATGTTATTTCTTATGGAGTATGCCAGCTTTTCCTTTAATTCCTCTTCGGATATTATCTCTTCAGCACCCCTTTTTATTACTTTAAGTTGATCTTCAATGCCTAACAAAATGACCTCCTATCTCACCATTCCGATGTATAAATCTATAATTTTTTCCCCATAAAACATATAAAACAGAGAACCAAAAGCTATAAAAGGCCCAAAAGGTATTGGAAAGCTATTATCCTTCAAATACCTGATGATAATAATCCCAACTATAGCTCCTAAAAAAGATGAAATTAAAATTACCGGCAAAACAGATTTAAAACCCAAAAAAGAACCTGTCATGGCCATAAGATACATATCCCCATCCCCCATACCTTCCCTTTTTTTAAACAGCTTATAAAGAAATGCAGGCAAAAAAAGGGATAAAAACCCCAGCACCATCCCTAAAAGACTATTTAAAACACCTACCCCATTAAAGTAAGATGTTACAACTCCAAGAACAATACCCATATATAATATTACAGCGGGTATAACGCCACACTCAAACTCATCTTTTTCAAATGCAGTATAAAGATCTGTAAAACCAGAGGTTAACATAAAAAAAGAGAATACCAGATAACTTATACCCTGCATATTGATACCAAACCGGTAGCAAATCAATAAAAAAATTAAAGCTACAGTAAATTCTACAACAAGGTATCTAAAAGGGATTTTTTTCCCACAATCCCTACAGACACCTTTTAAAAAGATATAACTAATTATTGGTATGTTATTATACCACCTAATAGGTGCCTTACAATTAGGGCAAGATGAAGCAGGAGCAATTATCGATACCCCCCTGGGCAATCTATAAATCAAAACATTCATAAAACTGCCAAATATCGATCCTAAAACAAAAAAGAGAAAACACATCTGTATCTATTCTTCTTTTAAAGCTACTTCCACTACAAAAAATCTACTCCCCACATCAAATTTTACCCCCAAACAAGGAACATTGCTAGGACGATTGATCTTGTGACCTTTCCCAACTATTACATTAGGTATAGAGATTTTGAACTTAAGCCCCTTTTCAGAAAAGACCTTCTTGGTACTTCCAGCAATCATATTTATAAATTCCCCAACTGCATCAACAACATCGTCATCAACTTTCTTTTTATCTTCCCCTAAGAATTTGCTCACAACCTCAAGGGCAAGATCTTCAGGTAAGCTGATAACAACAGACCCCGTGGCCTGCCCAGCAAGACCTATAACACCTGAGATATCAAAAGATGGCTCATCACCCTGCTTTATATAAATATTATTCTTTTTTGGTTCTATACCGATCATAGTTTTGAAAACAGATAAAGTGGATTCTATAAATGGATTAATATACTCAGCTTTCATAATCTTCTCCCTTGTAAGATATCATAATTAGATTATTATCATCACAAAATCTTCTTACTTCATCATAATCTACAACAATAGTAGCATCTGCTTCTATTGCAAGACATATACCTTTATTATCTAATATTTTTTTCAAAGTGTCAATACCTACTGTTGGAATATCGAACCTTTCATCCTGATTAGGCTTTGCAACCTTAACCACCACAGCATCCCTTTTCGCTAAACCACATCCCCTTTCAATAGCTGCATCAGTTCCCTCTATGGCTTCCAATGCCATAACTGCCTTATTTTTTACTACCACTGTTTGACCCACATCAATACTTCCCAACAGCTTTGCAGCTTTATAACCAAAAGCTACATCTTCAAGAATCTTTTTAGTGGGTTTCCGTTTTGAAATTACACCTTTAGATACGAAAAGATCCCTCAAAATGTCACTCTGCTTTAAAACCTCTATACCATTTTTTCTGAATTCATCAACGATTTTCAGCATAATGGTATCATCATTTCTATCTTTAAGTTCCAAAAGAAGTCGCATTGCTGTCAAATCAAGCCTTAGATTTTTATACAAAAGAGTTTTATTTACTTTCCCTGCAAAAAGGATCTTGTCCACATTATTTTTCTTTAACGTTTTTATAATCTTCCCAACTTGACCTGCACTGAATTGATATACACTGCTGTGAATTTTATTAAAATCAACTGTAACTTCCTCTAAGAGGGATATCACTACTACATCTTTATATAGAGTTATGAGCTTTTCATAGGCAATAAGAGGTAATTTTCCATAACCAGCAATAAGACCTACGGTCACTTTACACCCTGACCCTACCTATCTTGGTCTTAAGTATACTATCCACTTTAAGGGCTACTTTGAGGGAGTTAAGCTCATGCTCCACTGTCACTATCCTACTGGTCTCTTTTTTTATACAACTTAAAAAATGTTTTATCTCCATTTTTAATGGGTTATCCTTATATACAAACACCCTTTCTAATACATACTCGTTTATATATTTTAGTTCTTTATTCCCAAATACATGCTGGGAAGCTCCTTTTCTATAGATGTTTATATCTTGATTTGTATAATCTATATATATAAAAGCATCTTGTTGACTGATGCTCATAGTTCTATCTTTTTTTTGAGTTACTCTGCTTACAAGGATATTAGCAATAGCATTGTTATCAAACACAAGGGTTACGGAAGCAAAATCTGGTAGATCTGAGTAAACAAGACTACCTTTTGCCTCTATATCAATTACATCCCTACCTATAAGATTCAGTATGATATCTATATCATGAATCATTAAGTCCAAAACTATACTGTCATCCTTCATCCTCTCAACAAATGGTCCTACCCTTCTGGACTCAATTAGAAAAGGGTTATTTATAAGCTTCTTCAACTCTTGAACAGCAGCATTAAATCTCTCCACATGACCAATATGTAATACCAAATCCTTCTTTTGGGCAATATTAAAAAGCTCCACCGCTTGCTCATAATCTGTGGTAATAGGCTTTTCCACTAAAACATGCTTACCTGCGTTTAGACAGTCTTTTGCTATCTGATAATGGAATTTTGTAGGGGCAGCAATGGTTACTGCATCTACCTTGTCCAAAATCTCTTTATAATTTGTCGTAACAATTGTATCTGGATTTAACGGTAATGTATCAAATATATCCGCATCAATATCACAAACTGCAGCCTTTTGAATATCACTGATCTCATCATAGAGGTTCAAATGGTATCTACCCATTCTACCGACACCGATAAGCCCCATCCTTATCATTCTCCCCTCCTCATCAAACCTCTTTTCGATTTGCGGATGAACTCCAAAAAGACCTTTACCTCGTCGTATTGATTAAGCTTCGAGATCTCCTTTATGACATCTTCCAAAACGTAATCCATATTTACAAGAATATCATAAGCCTTTTTCAACTCACTCCTAACCTCTGCTGGTACTCCTCTACGTTTTAAACCTATCATATTAAGTCCATATAACTTAGCTGGGTTTCCATCCACAAGACAGAAAGGGGGAACATCTTTTGTTATTTTAGCACAGCCCCCCACCATCGCTTGTCGACCTATTCTGGTAAACTGATGTACTGCAGCCTGACCACCTAAAATTACACCATCATCGATATGTACATGCCCTGCTAAAGCAACATAGGAAGTGATTATAACATTATTACCTATTCTACAATCATGGGCCACATGACTTGCTGCCATTATAAAACAGTTATCACCTATGGTAGTAACCCATTCCTCTTTTGTACTTCCCCTATGTAAAAAAGAAAACTCCCTTATAACACAGTTTTTGCCTATAACAAGCCTTGTATCTTCCCCTCTATAACTGATATCCTGTGGAGCACCACCCAAATTTACATTTGGAGATACAACAGTCCCGTCACCTATTTCGGTATTACATTCGATCACAGTTCCAAAACCTATCTTTACATTTTCCCCTATTTTACAATTTTTACCGATATATACATTCGCTGCAATCTCAGCCGAAGGAGCTACCTCTGCAGTTTTGTCAATAAATGCTGACTTATCTATCATGTAATCTCCATCTTATCTTTTTCTCATCATTGCCATAAATTCAGCTTCGGTGGTTATATATCCATCAACTGTAATTTCACCCTTTAACTTAAACACATTCCCTTTCTTTTTTACCATTTCAACTTTAAGTATCATCACATCCCCCGGAACCACCGGTCTTCTAAACTTTGCGTTCTCTATACTCATAAAAAAAATCTCACAATTAGTAGCATCAGCATCTTCCACATAGTCATGACATAAAATCCCCCCAGTCTGTGCCAACGCTTCTATCTGTAAAACTCCAGGCATGATCGGATCCCCAGGGAAATGCCCCATAAAAAAGTGCTCATTTATTGTCACATTCTTTTGGGCAATGATACACCCGTCCCCTTTTTCAATAACCTTATCTACCAGTAAAAAGGGATACCTATGCGGGATTAATGACATTATCTTTTTTATGTCCATCAGTTACTCCCTTTAAGTTTATCGATATCTTTTTTAAGGCTATATAGCTCTTTAAAAACAGCGTAGTTTTTCATAAACTGTTTGGACTCTATAATAGGAGACCCAAGATAAACACCCTTTGACTCAATATCAGACATAACACCAGATTGAGCCATTACAATTGTACCATCAGCAATACTAACATGATCCCCAACACCCACTTGACCAGCAAGGATAACATAATTACCGATATTACATGAGCCAGCAATACCAACCTGGGCAACAATAATACAATTCTTCCCTATCTTGACATTATGGCCAATCTGAACCAGATTGTCTATTTTAGTACCTTCCCCTATCACTGTGGCTGATAAGGTAGCTCTATCAATACAACAGTTTGCACCTATCTCCACATTATCTTCTATTATAACGTTACCCACCTGCCTTATCTTTACATGCTTATCAGAAAGATTAACATAACCAAACCCATCAGAGCCGATTACTGTACCAGCGTGTATTATCACATTACTGCCTATAACAGTATCGTTATATATAACAACGTTGGGGTATATTTTCACATTATTACCTATAGTTACATTTTTACCTATTTTAACCCCAGCACCCAAAAAACAGTTATCACCAATAGTAACTCCGTCAGAAATCACTACAAAATCATCTATATAACAATTATCCCCAATCTTAGCACTCTTAGATATCGATGCTCTGAAAGATAGATAAGGAGAAAATTGTTCTTCCGGATAAAAAATCTCAAGCATTTTCACAATAGTTAGCTTGTCATCATCAACTACCACATGAGGCTTTTCCAATGATATATTTAGCGAACTAAAAACAACAACAGCTAATATATTAGAATTACTTACCAAATCTAAAAACTTTTTATGGGTAAGCAAAACCACACTATCAGGTTTTGGTTGTTCTATGGAAGAAAAGTTTTTTACTGGGATATCTTCCCCAACTAATCTACCACCCAACTTTTTAGCAAGCTCAGATAATCTTATTTTTTCTTGCTGTTCCATTCTTTATTATACCTTTCAATAACAAGCTTGGTTATGTCGGTTGTATCAGAGTTATAAAGTACTCCAGACTCCCTTTTTTCAAATATTATACCATAACCCAATTCTTTACCTAATTTTTCCACAACATCCCGGAGTTCATTAGCTATCTTATTAACTAACATCTGCTCCTTTTTCTTAAACTCTTCATTGGCATCCTTTATTATTCTCTGTAGATCCTTGAGCTTCTTTTGATACTCATCCATCTTAAGTTGCTTTGCATCCTCGCTTAGTACAGCACTTTGAGCATTTATCTCATCCTGCATCTTTTTAAGCTCCATGCTCTTTGTATCTATCTCCTTTTGAAGATCCTGATACTCCTTTTTCATACTCTCCACTGCTGCCTTACCAGCGTTACTCTCATCCAGGGCTTTTTGCATATCAAAAACAGCAATTTTAGTGTTTGCAAAAGCTAAACTAAACATAAACGTAAACATCACTACAGACAAAAACAACTTCCTCATAAATCCTCCAGATAATTTATTAAAATAGTCCACCTATGGAGAAATCCCACCTGCCAGGTGCTTCTCCCGGTTTTCTATCAAGCTTGTGACCATACTCTATCCTAAGTGGCCCAATTGGTGAAAACCACCTAAAACCATAACCCACCGTCTTCACAAAATCCTTTGACAGGTATGCTTCCCCTTTATCATATACCTGTCCAGCGTCAAAAAAGAAAACACCTTTAAACTTGTTCTCCTTAGATATATCGAAAGAGAGTTCAGCATTAAAGAGCAAATATTTGTCACCACCGTAAGCATATCCATCTTTATCCCTCGGAGATATATCTCCATATTTGTACCCTCTCACACTATACATACCACCAAGTCTATATCGTTCATCAATAGGTAGTTCTTTACCACCTAAGGGTGTCAAGTACCCCAGTTCACCTCTGACCATTCCCACGAAGGACCAGAAAAGTGGGAAATACTGATTACTCTCTAAACCTGTTTTCACAAACTCATTATCCCCGCCAAGTAACCCACCAGCATATTTTATATATAAACTCGATTTGTTACCCTTTGATGGATCAAAAGGATGATTTAAAGTATTCCAAACAATGCTTGGTGTAAAACTAACTGTTACAGTATCACCCTCTTGTGCCTTTATATATTCAGAAGCATTTACATCTATATCGTATATCTTTATCTTATCGTAAGCAAGTCTATAATTTATATAAAGCTTACGTTTAATTATTGGATGCCCCAACCTAAAAGCTATACCCTCAGATTTCTTTGTATACTCATAGTAGCTTCGTTTAAGATTGTAAAGATCAACCCCAGCAGTAATAGGTCTATCAAAAAGCCATGGATCAGTAAAGCTTAAGGTATAATCTGTTCTCTTCTCAGAAAACTCTGCCTTCAAACCAAGGTTATACCCCAATCCAAAAAGATTGGCCTGATTCACCGATGCCATTGCCGTAAAACCATCAAGACTTGAATAACCTGCTCCAACAGTAAACATGCCTGTAGGTTTTTCCTTTACACTTAGCTTTAGATCTATCAGACCATCAGCTACCACATCCTCTTTTAAATTAACCTCTTCAAAATAATTGGTAAACTCCACATGTCTCTTAGAGTCGCGTATCTTTATTGAATTATACTTCTCCCCTTCAACTATATCAAACTCTCTTCTTATAACCCTATCTCTTGTTTTGTTGTTACCAGATATTATTATCCTATTTATATGATAAAGAATGTTCTCCTCTATATTGTAGGTTATATTTACAATCTTCTCATCATCCTTGATATCATTGACAGGATCCACATTAGCAAAGGCATATCCAATCTCCGTAAACGCATCTGTTAGAGCGGCTATATCCTTTTGAAACTTTTCAGCACTAAAGAGATCCCCTTTTTTTAGACTCAATTTATCCATCAATGTTTTATTATCAATATGAACATTGCCTTTAAAAGAGATCTCACCAATCTTGTATTTTTCACCCTCCTCTATCCTGAAGTTTAGGGTAACTTTCTTCTTATCCTCAGAATAAATTAGCTCTGGTTCACCCACCTTTACCCTCATAAAACCATTGTTAAGATAATGCTGTCTTATGCGTTCCCTATCAATTTCCAGATTTTCCCGTTTAATTTTACCACTACCGGTAAGCCATGAGAAAAAGCCTTTCTCGTTTGTTTCAATAAGTTTCCTTAGCTCTTTTTCCTTAAACGCCTTATTACCATAGAAATTTATGGTATATATCTTCGACTCAACGCCTTCATCAATGGTAAATACAATATCTACAGCATTGTTACCCCTCTCTTCAATATCATAACTAATCTTCACATTAAAAAAATTGTTATCCTCATATTTCTTACGGATCTGCTTAACACTATCCTCTATAAGTTTTTTATCGAAAGGGGAGTTATCCTTTATTTTAAGCTCTTCTTTTAATTTATCTTCCTTAATCTCCTTATTCCCTTCAAAATACACCTTATTAACAAAAGGCTTTTCTTTTACCACATATATGAGTACCATCTTGTCTTCATCAAATCGAAGATCGACCTTAATATCCAAAAATAAACCAGATTCATACATTTTCTTAATGGAGTCATCGATCTTTTTAAGATCCAGTTCTTCACCTGCTTTGGGCAAAAACGTCTGAATCTTAGACTCGGATACCCTCTTGTTACCTTGAATCAATACCTTATCAATAGTCCCAGCATGAACACTACCAAGAAACAACAGCAATCCTAAAACAGCCAAAAACCTTTTCATCCTCTCAACATCTCCAATATCTTTTTTATTTTTACATATTTTACTCTTGTAAGATTCTTATTGCCAATGAGCCTTGCTGTAGAATCCATTATCTTATCAATTACATGAAGCCCATTTTTCCTCAAGGTCTCGCCTGTGGAAACAAGATCAACAATAATATCTGACAATCCCAACAAAGGCGCTATCTCTATCGAACCATAAAGTTTTATAGTTTCAATAAAAAAACCTTTTTTAATAAAGAAATCTTTCGTTACATTAACAAACTTAGTAGCCACCTTTATATCGTGTTTGTATTTAAAATTTGGATCGGTGGATGCTACACACATGCTACAAAATCCGAAATTCAGATCTAAAAACTCATACACATCCGCCTTTGTTTCGCATATAATATCTTTACCAACAACTCCAAGATCACATGCCCCATATTCTACATACGTGGGTACATCCATATTTCTAACGATTAAAAACCTGAACCCCTTATCCAGATCTTCAAATATGAGCTTTCTTGAATCAAAATCAATACAGTTCTCATCGAGTATCTTCTTATTTATAAAAAGTTCTATAGTTTCTTCCGCAAGCCTACCCTTTGGTAGCGCGACAGTTATTATATCATTCATCCTTTTCCCTTACTATTTGGGCACCCAAAGCATTCATCTTTTTATCAAAATCTTCATAGCCCCTGTCGAGGTGATAGATTCTGTGGATATTAGACTCACCTTCCGCCATCATGGCGGCGATCACAAGCCCAGCACTTGCTCTTAGATCTGAAGCCATAATATCAGCCCCAGTAAGCCGTTCCACCCCTTTTATAACCGCTGATCTATCCTTGAGTCTTATGTCAGCCCCCATTCTCTTCATCTCCGACACATGCATGAACCTGTTTTCAAAGATATTTTCGGTAATAACCGATAGCCCTTTGGCCTTTGTCATAATTGCCATAAACTGGGCCTGCATATCCGTTGCAAAACCGGGGTAAGGCTGAGTAACAACATCTGCAGATTTTAAAACACCACTAGATGAAATTTTTAAAGTATTTTTATTTACTATCTTTATTTGACAACCAGTTTCTATCAATTTATCAATAGTAGCCTTCATCGCCTCAACGGGCGCATCTTCTATTAAAACTTCCCCACCCACTCCAGCTACAGCACACATAATAGTTCCTGCTTCAATTCTATCTGGCATTACAGAGTAGTCTGTAGGAGATAGTTCAGAGACTCCCCTAATCTTGATTACATTTGTACCTTCGCCGGTGATATCTGCCCCCATCTTTTTTAGAAACCTGGCCAAATCCACCACCTCAGGTTCCTGGGCAGCATTGTAAAGTATCGTCTCCCCTTCAGCGAGGGTAGCAGCCATCATAATATTTTCTGTACCAGTAACAGTAACAAGATCAAAATATATTTCTGTCCCTTTAAGTCTATCGGCCTCTGCAATAATATAACCATGCTCAATATCCACCCTTGCACCCATTTGGACCAAAGCTTTTATATGTTGATCCACAGGCCTTTCCCCTATGGCACAACCACCGGGCAACGAAACCTTTGCCCTCCCCTTTTTTGCTACTAAGGGCCCCAAAACCAAGACACTAGCTCTCATCGTCTTAACCAACTCATAAGGAGCTGTCCAGAGATCTACCACATCATGATTTTTTATATACACCCTATTTTCTGAAAAATCATAATCCATTCCCAAAACTTTTAAAAGCTTGAGCATGGTCTTCACATCCATCAGATGAGGTACATTATCTATAACATACTCACCAGATGTCAAAATGGTTGCGGCAAGAATAGGTAATGAGGAGTTTTTCGCACCACTTATCTTAATCCTACCGTTTAAAGAATGACCACCTGTTACCCTGAATTTGTCCATACCATAACCCTATCTATACCAGCGTAATCTTTTATAAAATATATATCTTCCTCCTGAAAGATCTCTTCCAAACCAGATTTCATCCCAATACCTATTTCAAAAAATACAACAGTATTTTTCTTACATGATTTGGATAATATTCTCAATAGTTTTTTATAGAACAAAAATCTATCTTCACCCGCAAATATAGCTATAGATGGCTCATAATACAAAGACCTGTCTAATTTTTCATAGTTAGCAACATAAGGGGGATTACATAATACTACATCAAATTTAGACAAATCAAGGGCATCCAAACTACTCAGAACATCCATGCACACAAGATCAGCCCTCTCAGTCAAGACAAACATATCCCTGTTTATTTTACTTACGTCCAGCGCAGGTAAACTGATATCCACTCCTACACCTTTAGCATTAGTCTTCTCTAAAAGGTAAGCAAGTAAAAGTACCCCAGAACCTGTACAAATATCTAAAACCTTTTCATTAACCAATCCCAACTTTAAAGCACTCTCTACCAATATCTCACTCTCATGTCTGGGGATTAGAACCCGTTCATCCACATAAAAATCATACCCATAAAAATTTCTCTTTTTTGTTACATAAGCAACAGGATACCCATCAAATACCTTTTGTAAAATATATTTTCTATATCCGTTTAAAGATATTGTATCATTTAAGTGTTCAAAGACTTTGTCATAATCCACATGCAAAAGAAAAGATAAAAATTCTTTCGCCTGATAAGATGGTAGTAATGATAAAAGTTCAGTATATAGTGCCGATACTTTTATACGATCCCAATCAAACAAAACACACCCTTACAAACCGATATTTTTTAGTCTCTCAGCCTGATCATGGGTTATAAGGGCATCAATTATCTCATCCAACTCACCTTCCATCACCATATCAAGGTTGTAAACAGTCAGATTAACTCTGTGATCGGTAAGCCTATTTTGGGGGAAATTATACGTCCTGATCCTTTCACTTCGATCCCCTGAACCCACCTGCTGTTTTCTACTTTCAGCCAGTTCACTTTTCTGTTTTTCTATCTCCATTTCCAATATCTTTGATTTCAAAAGCTTCATAGCTTTTTCTTTATTTTTTATCTGACTTCTTTCATCTTGACAAGCCACAACAACACCTGTAGGTATATGGGTTATCCTCACAGCTGAGTCGGTAGTATTCACGTGCTGTCCGCCTGCACCAGACGATCTATAAACATCTATCCTTAAATCTTTGGGATCTATGTGAACATCCACATCATCAGCCTCAGGTAAAACCGCCACAGTACATGCAGATGTGTGAATTCTTCCACTGGCCTCAGTCTCGGGTATCCTCTGAACCCTATGCCCACCAGCTTCAAATTTAAGCTTACTATAAGCATTTTTCCCTTTTACCAATAACACTACCTCTTTGTACCCACCCATACCAGTCTCATTGGCATCGATAATCTCAGTTTTCCATCCGCACTTTTCAGCGTATCTCATATACATCCTTAAAAGATCTGCTGCAAAAAGGGAAGCCTCTTCCCCACCTGTACCAGCTCTTATCTCAATATAGATATTCTTTTCGTCAAAAGGGTCCTTTGGCAATAGTAAAAGTTTTAACTCTTCCTCAATCTTTTCCAGTTTTTTTCGGCCTTCTTCCACCTCAATCTCAGCTAATTCGATGAGATCTTTGTCCCCACCATCCCGGAGAATAGCCTCAGCCTCTTCGACAGCTTTTTTCACATCTTTATATTCCACATACTTTTCCACAACAGGCTTAAGCTCAGAATGTTCTTTACTAAGCTGCTGATAAAGCTTTATATCGCTTATCACATTTGGATCAGAAAGCTTTTCTGTAAGCTCATTGTATTTTTGATATACCTCTTCTAATTTATCAAACATATATCAACCCTTCCTTTCTTTCATTTTTATCGAGTGCTTCTTTGATAGATATGAGAGCCACTTCCAATTGACTATCATCAGGCTCCTGTGTGGTGATTTTCTGCAACCACAAACCAGGTGCTATAAGCATTTTGACAAAGGTATTATCCTGATATTTTGCACTAAGCTTTAAAATCTCATAGGATACCCCTGCAATTACTGGCACAAAAACAATCCTGGCTAAAAACTTTACTATGAAATGGGAATCCTTTGGAATGAGGGTAAAAACGAATATAGATACAATCATTACGATCAGCAAGAAACTCGTCCCGCATCTCGGATGAAACCTACTCATCTGCCTTGCATTTTCCACTGTCAACTCTTTACCACTTTCAAAAGTGTATATAGATTTGTGTTCCGCACCATGATATTGAAAAACCCTTTTTATATCCTTAAAAAAAGAAATAAAGTAAATATACAACACGAAGAACACCACCCTTATCACCCCATCCACGAGGTTATAAACAAGAAAGGAGCGCTCAATTATTGGAAAAACATACTTTAATAAATCAGTAATCAATAATGGTAAGAACAAAAAAAGTAAAATCCCCAAACCAAAACCGATAACCATTGTGATAAAAACCTCTTTAAAAGAAAGTTTCTCTTCACCCTCTCCCAACGCGTGATGAGCACTGAAATTTAGTGCCTGTATACCTAAAACAAGGGCATCATACAACCCTATTAACCCTCTAATAAAAGGCTTTTTAAAAAAACTGTTGGAATCGATCTTTATATCCTTTTTTTGAATAACTATAGTGTTATCTGGCCTCCTCACAGCTATAACAAATTTAGAAGGAGCTCTCATCATAACCCCCTCAATGACCGCCTGGCCACCTATATTCACTTTACACTCACTCATTTTTTTCACCTGATAAAGATTTTTTAATTAAGACGGTTATACTTCTTAAGAAGTTCAAGGTATTTTTTTCGAACGTCTGCAGCCTGACCACAAGTCATCTCACCTTCCGGGCATTTTTCAGTTACACACCCAGGGCCAGCAAATTTAAAAACAGCAGGAGCCACCTCCATACACAACTTTAACATCTCTTCAGCCATTTGCCTTATCTCCCACTGTGCTCTGTTGCAACATCTCAATTTGAAAAAATGTAATAACTCCCTTGCATTCATGGTAACTATAATTTTTGTCTCGCAAGCATTTGGTAAGATATACCTTGCATCCTCAGCTGGAATATCTTGGGATATCATCTCTGAATAAAGCAACGCCAACTCCTTCATAAGGGCGGCATATCTAACGTAATATCGCTCATGATGCTTTATAGACGGAGGAACTATATAATCAATATCCTCCCTATGCTTAACATATCGCTGGGACTTTTGGGAATAGCTCGCAATCCTGTGTCTAACCAACTGGTGCGTCAAAGCCCTCGAGACCCCTTCAATACCAAAAGTAAAAGATATATGCTCCAATACAGAATGATGACCTATTTTGACAATCTTCTCTATAAAAAGGGTTTGTTCTTTCTCGGAAATCTTGTCCAGTAGCTCCCCAATAGATGCATCTGAGTAACACAATTTTGCAGATAAAGCCACAACCCTTTCTGGATCAGGGGTGTGGCTTAGCAATCTAACCGATAGACCTGTTTCCATAAAGATGGGGCACTACTTTTTCTTTGCAGAAGCCTCGTATTTTTTCATAAACTTTTCCACTCTACCAGCAGCGTCAACAAATTTCTGTTTACCAGTAAAAAATGGATGGCAATTAGAACAGATAGCAATACCTGTCTTTTTAGCAGTAGATATTGTCTTTATCTCATTTCCACATGCACAATTGAAAACAACCTCTTTTACATTTGGATGAATACCTTTTTTCATTACCGCACACCTCACAAAATATTAAGACTACATGTATAGCACAAATATATTTTTTTTCAACAAAAATTTCTACACAATCTAATTTATGATTTTTCTTACAAACAAAAACATTAAAACAAAGCGGAACTGCTGTTAATATAACATTATGAAAAAAAGATTACCCATAGGTGAGTTCAACATCGCAAACCTCATCAATGATGGTTTTTTATACGTGGATAAGACGCAATTTGTATATAAGCTATTAACATCTTCCAAGTATTACTTCCTTTCTTGCCTCCACCGGTTTGGAAAATCTTTGTTTGTATCCACACTGGAGCAGGTCTTTAAAGGGAACAAAGATCTTTTTAAGGGGCTATGGATATATGAGTCAGGTTATGATTGGGGATTTTATCCAGTTGTAAAAATAGACTTTAATCAGATTTAAGAGTTTTTCTAAGGATGAGTACAATGTTTATACGAAGATATATGATAAGTTATCGGTGGGTGATGTGGCTGGATTTATTTCTGTTGTAAGTTCGATATTTGCATTTATCCCTTATGAGGAAGGTATTAGGTTGAATGAGGGGAGTTTCCATACGTTGTTTTACCTTATGTTATCAGCAGGTGGTTTACCAGCAAGGAGTGAGGTGCTAAACTACAGTGGTAGGATAGATATGGTATTGGAGATGAGGGATAAGGTATATATCTTTGAGTTTAAGTGTAATCAGAGTGCAGAGGTTGCTCTAAACCAGATAAAAGAAAGAGACTGCCATAGACAGTATCTACATAGTGGTAAGAATATCTATCTTGTGGGTATAAATTTTGTTGTTCAGAAAAGAAATATAGAGGACTATAAAGTTACTTTTATATATCCAAGTTAGGGTAAAGTTTAAGCCACTAAACTTATTGTTCTGACTAAAAAACACTGCCCCTATGCTTATAGAGGCAGTGATGAGTCTAATAAGTAATATTATTCTTGATTAGTTTGTATTTCCCAGCTAACAGAAGATACACTCGATTCAAGACTTAGTCTCGATACTACATCTTCCAAAATTGTTTGAGCATGAATATTTGCTATAACCTCTGCCTTTATACATACCTTTTTACCTTCATCTATATCTTCACTGTGAAGACTTCTTAGTAGTAAATGACTTGGAGCCAACATTTGAACCAACAGTGTTCGTAAGTGTAATTCACCCTCTGGCAAACATTTTAGTTTTACAATGTATATCTGTTCTAATTCATTAGCGCCTTTTCCGAAACGATCTATATAAATTGCAATAGGCCTAAGTAGTATGTTACTCAATAAAACCAGAATTGTTGTTGCCACTGCTGCATATGTGTGTCCTGAACCAGCTAATACACCTACAGATGCTGAGCACCAAAGGGTTGCTGCTGTATTTAACCCACGAATTCCAGAACTTTCCCGAATAATTAAGCCAGCACCTAGAAAGCCTATTCCAGAAACAACCTGTGCTGCAATACGTGTTGGGCTATTTTCACCTTCTACCAAAGTAGTTAGTATTACGAAGGCAGCAGAACCAAGTGAAACCAAGGTATTGGTTCTTAACCCTGCAGCTCTCTGTCTTATTTGGCGTTCCAAGCCTATCAGAATACCAAGTCCTAATGCAGTTAAAAGGTTTGTAAGAACATTTAGATTAAAAAACATAATTTTTACCCCTTAGAAGAAGTGTTAAAGCCAAGTTTTAAATCTTTTAATATAAATAGTTTTTACCGTTTGAGTTAGGAGCATGTAAGAGCCAAGTATCAAAACAAGCCAGATGAAATATGTTGGTGGAAGAGGCTGTAAACCTATGGAAGCGCCAAAGTGGGAAAAAGGTATGATTATACCTGTGAAAACTATTAAGCTAGTCATTATCATTACAGGGGTAGAGGCCCGGCTTTGAATGAAGGGTATCTTTTCAGTCCTTATCATGTGTACAATAAGTGTTTGAGAAAGTAATCCTTCGATAAACCACCCTGACTGGAAAAGTGACTGTACTTCTGGGGAATTAGCTTTAAAGACATACCACATTACCAAATAGGTAACAATATCAAAAATGGAACTAATAGGGCCTATCCAAATCATAAATCTAGCTATATCATCTGCTATCCATTGACGTGGTTTTTTAAGGTACTCTTCATCCATTGTATCCCATGGGATAGATGTTTGAGAGATATCATAACATAAATTCTGTACTAATAGGTGCACTGGCAACATGGGCAAAAATGGTAAAAACGCACTTGCTGTAAGTACGCTAAAGACATTGCCAAAATTTGAACTAGCGGTCATCTTTATATATTTAATAATATTACCAAAAACTTTACGTCCCTCAACTACACCTTCTTCTAATACCAATAGACTTTTTTCCAAAAGGATAATATCAGCTGATTCTTTTGCAATATCTACTGCAGAATCAACTGAGATACCAACATCTGCGTCTCTTAAGGCAATTGCATCATTGATACCATCACCGAGAAAACCCACTGTGTGACCTTTTTGCTGTAGTGCCCTAATGATTCTAGATTTGTGATATGGGGTAAGTTTTGCAAAAACTGTTGTATTCTCAGCTCGTTGGGCAAGCTCTTCGTCACTTAGCATATCTATTTCATGACCCAACATGATATTATCTACAGTTAGCCCAACATCTTTGCAAACTTTTTTTGTTACAATTTCGTTGTCACCTGTAAGTATTTTTACACTTACTCCATATTCCCTTAAAGCTTTGATTGCGGGAAATGCTGATTCTTTAGGGGGATCGAAAAATCCTATAAATCCCATTAAAACGAGGTTACTTTCATCAGCTATACTGAAGATATTTTCGTTAGGTACATCATTTTTCTGGGCAACAGCTATTACACGTAGTCCATCTTTATTGAGTTCTTTTACTTTTTTTAAGGCTTCTTCTTTTATACTTTCCGTCAAAGGTATAACTTCCCCCTGATATTCCACAAGGGTACAAACAGATAGCATTTCTTCCACTGCACCTTTTGTGACAAGTTGACGTTTTCCAGCTCCATTTTCAAGTACAACGGACATTCTTTTGCGTGTAAAATCAAATGGTATTTCATCTACTTTTTTATATATATGTTCTATACCTTCAAGCCCTTCCTCTCTCCCTTTTTGTAAAATGGCTACATCAAGAAGGTTTTTAAGTCCAGTTTGATAATAGCTATTAAGCCATGCGTGTCGTAATACCCTTTTTTCCTCGTTACCATGAACATCCAGGTATTTCATCAATACCACTTTGTCTAAAGTAAGGGTACCAGTTTTATCGGTGCAGAGGATATCCATAGCTCCAAAGTTTTGAATGGAATTTAGTCTTTTAACAATAGTCTTTTTTTTAGACATTGTTACTGCACCTTTTGCAAGATTGGTGGTTACAACCATTGGAAGCATCTCTGGGGTTAAACCTACTGCTATGGCAAGAGCAAAAAGTATAGCTTCAAACCAGTCTCCTTTTGTAAGACCGTTTATGAAAAAAACAATAGGAACCATAAAGGCCATGAATTTGATTAAGAGCCAACTGACACTGTTCACTCCTTTGTCAAAACTTGTAATAGCACGTCTGCCAATTATTGATTGGGCTACAGAACCGAAATAAGTGTTACTACCTGTTGCCACAACTACACCAATAGCTGTGCCGCTTACTACATTTGTTCCTAATAAGCAGATGTTTTCTAATTCTGTTATGTTAATTTTTGAAGTAGGATATATTTTTGCTTCAGTTCGTTTTTCTACAGGTTCGGATTCTCCTGTTAATGTTGATTGACTCACAAATAAGTCTTTTGATGAAATCAGACGCATATCTGCTGGTATCATATCTCCAGCGGAAAGATATATTATATCACCAGGTACTATATCCTTCATCAAAATCTCTTTTTTCCCAGAATCTCTGCGAAGTACGGTGGTGGTTACTCTAACCATCTCTTTTAGTTTTTCTGCTGATTTATTGGATTTATATTCCTGAAAAAAGCGTAAAAAACCACTGATTGTAACCATTAAAGAAATAACTATTAAAGTCTTGTAGCTTCTATCTTCAGGGTGTGCAAATATGATATCTGTGAAAAGAGAAACGGTAGCAATGGCTAACAAAATTATGTTAAAAGGGTTTATAAATGATTTTATCAGGTGAATGTACCATGGAGTAGGTTTTTCTTGGGTGATTACGTTATCACCATATTGCTCGAGTCTTTTTAAGGCTTCTTCATCAGATAAACCTGTTACGTCTGTTTGTAGTTTTTTTAGAACATCTTCTAAAGATTGTTGGCTATAAAAGACAAGCTTATCTTTTAGGTTATTGCTCTCGTTAATTGGGTTTAAGAATCTATTTTTCATTTTTATGAACCTCCTTTTGTAAGTATTTGAGTGATCGATTGTTTACACTTTTAAGCTTTAACGAAAAAAGTACGCATAACTTTTTTACAAAAAGACAAAAAAATACTTCTTGTTGTTTCTAAAATTTCCCTTATTAAAGGAAATTGTTAAATGACCAGCAGTTTGTTCGGTTGATTTTTTTGCTTAGGCGGGGTTAGATTGACATCTTCAGTGATGCCAAATGGTAACCGGAATTGATATTTACCGAACACCTACTGGAATGTTTTGTGCTATAACTATCGTAAGGTCCCGATTCCATTGACATCACCTCATTTTTAAAAGGTTTTACTTCTTATATTTTAATTAATCAAATGTCAATATAAAATGTATCAAGGTTGTGTTTATACTCCCTGGCAACTAAAATTCCCTGATATTTAAGGTTTATTTTTATGTTATATTAAAGATGAATAACAAAATCATTTGGATATTGTTATTTGTCTACTATTATGTGTGAATCTTTTTAATTTCGGTAAATGAGATTGATTTTTAATACGATTGGATTTATAGAAAAGTTATGGAGAGATATAAGAGTTTAATTGAAAGTCTAAATTTAAAGTACGATCCGAGTGTTGATGGGATTACCTATGTGGCAAAATTCCATTACAAAGGTAACAGGGGATTTTTTCATATTTTTTGTGATACTTTTAATATACTTTTAATAAAGAGTATTCACAAAGATTTTGTCAGAGTTTTGTCTGGTGTAGTCGATTTAGATGACAGGATATTATCCAGAATATCTGATTTTCTATCAAATATCGAACGAAACCACTCTTTTGATCTGATGGTAGAGTTTTCGATCTTTGGGGATGATTTTATAATAAAGGGGTTAAAAGATGATTTAGCTACTAAAGATATGATACCTTTTGGGGAGATAAAAAGTCCTTTAACAGGTGTGGAATATAGTCTTTTTAAAGATTCATCCATCGAAAAAAATCTCTATTCGAACACGATCTTTTCGGGTTTTTTCCCTGATACGCTGACATATTTTACTTCAAGTTTGTTGAAGAAACATTCTGAGATTTTTTCTCCACTTTTTGTACATGCAAACTTTAAAACATATACCCCTTCAATAAAAATTATATTTAATAAGCCCTATTTTAATATGAGAAATGCTTCTATATGGGGTGCTACACTGAATGTTGGAGATTATTTTTATGATATAAATTTTGCACAACATCTTTTTGTAAAAAAAGATTATAAAAAAATCCCAAAACTTGATTCGTATGAGTTGAATATCACTTTTGATGAAATTAAAAGTATTCTTGATGAGATCAGAGAATACTTGGTGAGTTTTGATGATGAAAAGATATTTTCCGAACACTATACACAGCTATTGTCGCTTATTGTTATGTGCGAGGAGATGAATTTTCTACTTTTGATGGGAAGATTATGTTTTCTTCTTGATACATTTAGAGACCTGGATAACACATTGATGTTTATTTATAAAACGAGAAGGCACAACCCTTTGTCCAATTCAAAAATAAAAGTTTGTGAATACTTTGATCTCAACACTGAAGTTAGATTCGTCGAAATACCATCATTCGAGCCTGTAGATGTAGAAGATTTTCTAAAAGAGATCTCATCTATTAAGAGAGTTTTTTATAAGAAAAAGATCTTGGAAGCAGTGGAACATTTGCATAATGGATTGGATGTCAGGGATGAATTATTTGTAATAAGAAACAATCTAATGATAAAAACAAAGGAGATAGTTGATAAGATTGCTTCCAGATTGATGGAAAATATGCAAATAAAGAAAAAAGATGATATCTACTATCTTGAGCTGGATGAAATAAAACAGATTCTTGATAACAATTTTTACGGGAATGTAGCTTTTAATATCTATTTTAGAAAGGCCCAGATGGATCGATTTAAGATACAGTTTGTACCACCTGAGATCTATGAAGGGGATATAGACAGGGTAGAGGAGATTGCTGATAATCTTGTAAAGAGGTTATTTGCTTTGAATACCCATAAGACGGTGACTTTTTTCTATAAGGATGATGTGAAAAACTATAAGATATTACCATCTTCTTCAATAAGTTATGTAGATGAAATAATAAGTTTTGACGGTGTCATAGTAAACAATGTCCCTTTGTTTTCCCATTTTATGGAATTTTGTGCGCTTCAAGGGAAAGCTATCTGGTCTGGGATAAGAATACCTGATAAGGTTTTTAGTGGTAGAGATTTGATACTAAAAAAGGGGGAGATCATTGTTAAGTAACAGTGACGCTGTCTCTGATTGCTTGCATTCAAAAAAAGTGACAGAAGTATTAGGTGAGGTAATTAGAGAAACCTCCGATAGGGTTAAGGGGGTTATTGCTGGTAATATAATTGGTGATATGCTTGGTTTGCCCTTTGAAGGTAAAAGTATAGGTGATTGTAAAAGGCCTATCCTGCTACCACGTGCCCCAGATATATTACTCAAGGAGCATTTACAAAACTATAAATGCGATCTCTATTCCGATGATACCTCTATGTTACTTGCTCTTACTGAATCCCTTTTGGAGAAAGGTTGTGTAGACAAGAAGAACGAATTGATCAAATATCGTCAATGGTTATTTGAGGGTAAATATACTCCTGAAGGTAGAGCTTTTGGGTACGGGAAAACAACTTATAAGGCTGTAGTTGAAGGTGTACCCGCTGGTACAAGAAAAGATAATGGCAATGGTGCTTTGATGAGATCTTCGATTTTATCATGTTTTTTTTATAATAGATCCAATGAGTTTTTGGAAAGAGTTTCCGCTGAGTCCACATCTGTGACCCATGGCCATCCTGTATCTATATTTACCAATATCATTTACAATATCCTTTTAAAGGATCTTATCTTAGGTAAAAACCTTTTAGACGCAATAGAAGATGTTTATAAAAGGTATTACAATTTGATCGAAGATATAAATGAGATATTTTTTGAGCCTCTGTTCTATAAAAATACGGCGTATGTTGTGACTACATTGCAGACTGCTATATGGCTAAATTTGGAATCCCATAGTTTTATGGAGGCTATTTTAAAGGCGGTATATCTTGGCGGAGACGCAGACACAATAGCCGCAGTAACAGGTGCAATTGCTGGGGCTATTTATGGATTTTGTGCTATACCTGAGGAACTCAGGGTTCTTATCAAGCCCGTGTATGAGAAATACAGTTTTCTCACGGAGATATGTTAGTCTATCACAAAGAGATAGTTGTAGCTGGTAGGAACGATGGCCAGACTTTGATTTTTGATTAAGTTTTTTATCTCGTCTATGGATTTGAGCTTTATAAAACCCATTCTTTTTGTATCTTCTTCATTGAAACCTGAAAAAAGGTAACAATTAAAGCGTTCAGTGATACTTCTTAGGTTATAGGCGGTTTGTCTGTTTATCTGATAGTCAAATAAAAGCCTATTAAACATCTCCTTTGAAGATGGAAGATCAAAAAAGTTTTTAAAGTGTTCGTTACCGTATCCGTCTTTACATTCGGCAAAAAAGAATATATTACCACCATCTTTCACAATGTTTGTGATGCGATCCAAAGATTTTTGAGCCTGTACCATATTTATATCTTTTGGGAAGCCACCTGCTGATACAATTACGTTATTATATTTTTCACCTACCCGGATGGAGGTGTATTGTTTTAACTTTTCACAAGCCTCTATATGAGCAGTAAAGAGATCTCCACATGTTAGATCTATTATTTCGTTGTTATCATTTAGGATGGTGTTTATGGAAAAAAAGGTTTTTCCCCTTCTGGCTATCATGATTGCTTCTACTAAATCGTTGTGGACAGGGTTGTTTTTAAGGTTTGCGGTAGTAGCAAAGCGATTTTTACATCTGTTTTCCTCATCTAAGACAAGCTTATGGTTGTGAAGTGCTGTTTTTCGTGCTGCAATGCCGGGGATAATAAGCTTTCTACCTCCACCAAAACCTGCAAAGTAATGGTAACTAACTGATCCTATAGGTATAATGGTGTCTGCTTTTAAATAAGCATTATTTATAAGGATGGGGGTATTATTTCTCGTTTTACCAAAATAAAAGTGTGAGTCTACATCGTCGGGGTTGTGATCTATGATTTTGTGGGAGTACTTTTCATAGATCTGTTCAGTAAGAATCAGTTTTTTTTCATCTTCAGTTAGGCTTCGGTGGGTGCCAATAGCAAAAATAATATTAAAACTTTTATTGTACTGTTCAAAGATATTAAAGAGATACGGTATAAAAATCTCCGCACCAGATTTCCTTGTGATATCTGGTAATATTATAAGGGTATGGTTAGAGTGAGCTATAACCTCTTCTATACCCTCCATTAAAATTGATTCGTTGTTTAGAATGTTCACAATTTTTTCTAAGCTTAAAGGTGATTTTGAGTAGTCTAATGAAAGTATATCAGCGGTATCTATGCCCAGATTTAAAATATCTTTTCCATACCTAATCTGCATTTTAGCCACCTATCTTTGACATGGTTCTTTTAAAGCTTCTGTGGGAACAGTCATCCAAATGGTGCGACCAGTCTTTAAATTCAAGGGATTGTTTTAGTTTTTCTATGAGTGATCCTTCATCCTTTGTTTTGATTGCATCATTTAAATCGATCTCTTTATCGGAGAGTAAGCATGGGCGTAATTTCCCATCTGAAGTAAGCCTTAGTTTATCGCAATCTCCACAAAAATGGTTGGATACTGGAGTGATTATCCCTATCTTGGCACCGTTTGACAACCTGTAGTTAAGTGCTGGTCCTTCGTATTTATGTTTTTCTATCTTCTTTAGCTCAAAATATTTGGCGATCTCATCTATAACTTCTTTACCTTTGATGATGGAATCTTTTGACCATTCACTAAAATTTCCTATCGGCATAAATTCTATAAATCTCACAGTGACGTTGTGTTCGGATGCAAAATCACAAAAATCTATGATTTCATCATCATTAAACCCTTTTATCAGCACGGTGTTTATCTTGATGTTTAGAAAGCCA
This sequence comes from Calditerrivibrio sp., assembly GCA_026415135.1. NCBI lineage: Bacteria > Pseudomonadati > Deferribacterota > Deferribacteres > Deferribacterales > Calditerrivibrionaceae > Calditerrivibrio > Calditerrivibrio sp. The sequence goes on from JAOAHS010000037.1 coordinate 105,050, forward strand.
GCATCCTGAGCTGTTTTTATACCATTTATAATCTCTACTAGGTCAAACCCACCGGTTATTTGCTGGTACCTTTCTGGTCTTAAAGAATCGATACTTACATTTATTCTGTCAAGACCAGCTTTTTTTAGACCATGGGCAAATCTTGATAAAAGTGCCCCATTTGTAGTCAGTGTGAGATCGTCTACGCTCGTATTTTCCCTGAGCATCTTTACAAAATCTACAAGCCCCTTTCTAACAAGAGGCTCCCCTCCGGTGATCCTAACCTTTTTTACGCCCATATTAGTCAATAGCTTTAAAACAAAGAGGATATCTTCGTATCTTAAAATATTTGAGTGATCAGCAAATTTAAAACCATCATGGGGGACACAGTATTTGCATCTGAAATTACATCTATCTGTGATGGATACACGTATATATTTGTATTTTCTTCCGTACTTGTCTGCAAGCTCATTCATAAATGTTAACTTGGTTAGTATCTTTTTTACCAAAGATTTTAGCTATGAATATGCTTATTTCATATAAAAAAAGTAGTGGAATAGCCATCATTATCTGACTGACCACATCCGGTGGAGTAAGGATAGCTGCAATTATGAAGATTCCTACTATGGAATAACCCCTATATTTTTTTAACATTTTATCTGTCACAAGACCTATATTGGCCAGGAAAAAAACAACTACTGGTAGCTCAAAAACTATACCAAATCCCAACATCAGCTTAACTACAAAGGATAGGTACCATGACAATGAAAGGTTTGCACTTATCCCTTCTGATGCGTAAGAAAGGAAAAATTTAAAAGCTATGGGTAACACATATTCATAGCAGAAAAAAGCTCCAGCAAAAAACAATATTGATGCTGAAATTACAAACCCTGAGACATATTTTTTCTCATGGGCATATAGACCTGGTGCTATAAATTTCCATAATTCGTATAGGATATAGGGCATTGAAAAAAAAACGGCAGCCATGAAAGATATCTTTAATTCTGTGATAAAACCCTCAGTTAGTTTTAGCATGGATAATGTTGAGTTTGGGGGCAGGTATATATCCAAAGGTTTTTTTATAAAGGCGAAAAAATAGCTACTTTTCCAGTAGCAGAGGGAAAAGGCTATTGTTAGGGCTACAAGTATCCTGATGAGCCTTTTTCTAAGTTCTTCAAGGTGAGCCATCAAGGGCTGTTCCGTATCTACATGTCTCATTGATCAACCTTTTTCTCTTGCGTATTTTTCTGGGATGACGAATTGCTTTCTTCTGAGGTTTGTTTCCATTTCTCTTCATAAACGGTTTTTAGGTCTTTCTCTTTGGGTTTATCTTCTAAAACATCATCTATTTTAACTGCTTCCTTAAACCCATCCATAGCTCTTCTGAACTCTGCATACCCTTTGCCCAAGGCTTTTGCCACCTCAGGTAGTCTTTTAGGGCCAATTACCACTATAGCTACAACTGCTATTAATAATATTTCTGACAATCCCAAACCGAACATAGTTAACCTCGTATTTTTACCTTTTGAATATGTATCATTTTTTATTCAAAATCAATACTAAAGAACTGGTATTATCCTGGTAGCACCTCTTTCTATTCTATCTTCCAGACTCGACCATAGCCCTTTATATTCTGGTAAAGGTAATACTACAATTTCATCTACAAGAACTTCGACTTTTCTTAAAGTACTAAAAAAAAGTTTCATCGCTTTTTGGGGTTTGTTGCTTAAATTGAATAACAGGATATTTTCCTGATTGTAGGTTATATCATGATCAAAATGTATAATGGCTAAGCGTTTTTCTTTAGAAAGTGTGCTTAATAAGTTATTAAAGTTAGTATGAGAATCGATTTTTTTTATAAAACACAGAGGTAACTTAGGAGCGTAATGTTTATATTTTGTGCCTGGAGAGAGGACTTTGTCTGTTTCCTTGAAAAACGTTGTATCACCAATCACTTTTTCTATCTCTTCCTTTGAGATGGAACCTTTGCGCAGTATAGATGGTGGCATTGTTAAAGGGTTTATTACAGTGGATTCAAGACCCATTTCTGTGAGACCTTCATCTATGATAATGTCCACCTTACCTAAAAGCTCCTGTTTAATATCTTCTACACAGGTACCAGATGGTCTACCGGAGATATTGGCTGATGGTGCCGCGAGGGGTCCTGTTTTTTCTATGAGTTTCAGAGTGAAAAGGTTATTAGGCATTCTCACTGCTATTGTATTCAGTCCTGCGGTAATTATTCTGTTTATATCTCCTTTAGCTTTAAATATGATTGTAAGCGGCCCAGGCCAAAAATGATTTATAAGTTTGACAGAAGGTTCGTTTATTTCCTCTGTTAGTTCTTTGAGCTGTTCCACATTGGCGATATGTACTATGAGGGGGTTATCCTTAGGGCGATCTTTGGCCAAAAAAATCTTTTTTAGTCCCTTTGAGCTGTAGATGGAAGCTGCAATTCCGTATACTGTTTCTGTGGGGATAACAGCTATACCATCGTTTTTTATAACCGATGCCGTTAAGTCTAACGCGGGAAAAAAATTGCTATCTGTAAGTTTTACAATCTCTGTTTCTGACATGATGGGTGAGATTACATCAAAAAATTCCCATCGTCAAGTGGCATAAAATTTGATTAATTATTGTTACAGGAGGCAGATTATGGATATTTTTAATAAAAGTTTGGTGAACGATCTAAGTTATGCATTGAGGGTAAATAGTGTCAAGAATAGTATTTTGGCTAATAATATAGCCAATGTGGATACACCTAAATATAAAGCTAAAAAACTTGAGTTTACTGAGGTTATGCAGGAATATTTTTCCGGTGGATCGAGATTGCCCCTTAAAACAACTAACCATAAGCATATAAAAGGGGGTATAAATATAGATGATCCATCAAGTTTTGTAAGATTACAGAACAATCCATCCCTTCGAAACGATGGTAATGACGTAAATCTTGACTATGAAATGAGTGAAATGGCTAAAAACAGTATCCAATACTCCATGTTTTCCCAGATCATCTCAGGTAAGTTTACTGGTCTTAAATCTGCAATTCAAGGTAGATAGGAGGTAGTTTATGGGCTTTTTTAATATTCTAAATACTGCAGCAACTGGGTTGTCAGCACAAAGGATTAGGGTAAATGTGATCTCTTCAAACCTTGCAAATGTAAATACCACAAAAACAGAAACTGGTGAGCCCTATAGGAGGAAGGATCTTATTTTTAAAGAGGTGTTAGAGGGTAAGTATAAGGGTGGTGTTGTGGTGGAAAAAATTGTGGAAGATAAAAAACCTTTTGTGCTGAAATATGATCCGGGGCATCCTGATGCCAATGAAGAGGGCTATGTTCAGTACCCAAATGTAAATCCCATAGAAGAGATGGTAAATATGATCGAAGCTAGTAGAAGTTATGAGGCAAACGTTACGGTTCTTAATACTGCTAAACAGCTTGCCATGAGGGCCCTTGAGATAGGAAGAGGATAAAAATTTTTGTTGTAAAATAGTAAAAAAATAAATATAATAGTTAGTAAGGTGTGCTATGTCCGAGATAAAGAATATAAGTTTACTACTACCAAACAAATTGACTGAGTCTAAGAATAAAGCAAGTGAAAGTGGTAGTGAAGTCTCTTTTTCTGACATACTTAAAAAAAGTATCGAGCAGGTTAACAACGCCCAATTGGAAGCCAATGAAGCTATAAAAAAAGCGATGTCTGGAGAAAATACTGATATACATGATACCATGATTGCGATTCAGAAAGCGGATGTCTCTTTAAAGCTAATGATGGAGGTAAGAAATAAATTACTTGAAGCTTATCAGGATATAATGAGGACACAGGTGTAGTGTTTAGATGAATCTGAGGGATGTTGCCGAACAGTTTAAGACGGTATTTCAGAAGTTCTCGAGGATACAGCAGATCACAATAATTACGGCTGCTGTAGCTATTTTGCTTTCCATTGTTGTTTTAGTTTATTGGGCTAATAAGCCTGTTTATAAAGTCTTGTTTGCAAACCTGACTCAGGAGGATGCTGCTGAGGTTGTTTCCCGGCTGAAGGCTAAAAAAATCCCATATAACCTCAAGGACGGTGGTAAGACGATAGAGGTGCCAGCGAAAAATGTTTACGAAACAAGGATAGAGTTGGCACAGGAAGGTATCCCAAAAGGTGGTGGTGTAGGATTTGAGCTTTTTGACAAAGCGTCTTTTGGCATTACTGAGTTTGCTCAAAATGTGAATTATCAGAGGGCGCTTCAAGGTGAGCTCTCGAGGACTATTGGTACCTTAGAAGAGGTGGAGGCTGCAAGGGTTCATCTGACGATACCTAAGGATCGTTTGTTCCTCTCTGAAGATACTGAGGCAAAAGCTGCGGTTGTATTAAAATTGAAAAAGGGTGAAACCCTTTCCCGGGAAAAGGTAAAAGCCATTGCTTCCCTTGTTGCTGGTTCTGTTAAAGGGCTAAAAATACAGAATGTGCAGATTGTAGATACTGCTGGAAATCTTTTAAGTGAATCGTTAAGTGAGGAAAATCTTCCCTATGTCAAAACTCAGACTCAGCTTGAGTATCAGAAGAAAGTTGAAAAACTGATAGCTTCTAAAATAAATACTCTTTTGGCTACTACGCTTGGTGAAAATAATGCTGTTGCTCAGGTGACTGCAGAGATAGATTTTGATAAAAAAGAGATCAATAAAGAGGAGTTTGATCAAAACCCTGTGCTCAGGTCCTCCCAAACCATTGAGATTGAGAGCAAGAATACCCCAAATACTCCCCAGGGTCAACCAGGAGTGGAGCCTAATTTGGCTGAACCCAATATTCAGCAACAGGGGACCAATTCCCAGTATACTAAAAATGAGGAAACCCAGAACTTTGAGGTGGGTAGAACTGTTACAAAAGAGGAAAAGTCCATCGGAAGCGTTAAAAGGCTTACGATAGCTGTGGTGGTAAATGATAAGGCTGAGATTGTCAAAGATGGTAAAAAAGAGACAACAAAGTATGTGCCCAGAACAAAAGAGGAGCTGGAAAAGATAAAAGCTTTAGTTGCTAAGGCTGCAGGGTTTGATGAAAAAAGAGGTGATCAGATAGAGGTGACAAATGTCTCTTTTGATACCTCACAAACAACTGAAAGTAAATTAATAGAGAAGGAAAAGATGAATGAGCTCATAATTCAGATTTCAAAATATGTTATGGCTCTCATTATGTTTTTGCTGTTTTATTTCCTTGTGATACGCCCAATCTTGAAAAAGTTGGGAGATATCAAGGAAACTAAAACGGGTGAATTAGCTGCTGTAGGTGATATCCCTATTAAAGGGAGCCAGTTGGATTTGAAATTGGATGACAGTGTAAAGTTTCCTAAGACATTGGAAGAACTGGAGCGGGAGATAGAGTCAGAATTAGAGGAAAAGGTAAATGTGGATGTGGGCTCTGTAAAGACAAAGGTTATGATCAAGAAGATAGAAGAGGCTGTAAAGGAGGACCCAGAGATGTTAGCAAATTTGATAAAAACTTGGATAAAGGATTAGGGCTATGTCAGAGTCTAATATCACTGGTATTCAAAAAGCAGCTATGCTTTTGATCACATTGGGCGATGATCTTTCTGCACAGATAATGAGCCATCTCGATGATGAGGAGGTTCAGGAGATTTCCAAAGAGATAGCTGTGACAAAAGTGGTTCCGCCTGAGGTGGCTGATGCGGTTGTCGAAGAGTTTTACAATATGATGCTTGCTAAAAAGTTTATCGCTAAAGGTGGTTTGGAGTATGCTAAAACTATCCTTACAAAATCTTTGGGGCCTGATAGGGCACGTAAGATCATCGATCGTCTTACTAAGATGCTGGAACAGACGAGTGGTTTTGAGTTTTTGTCAAGGGTCGAGCCCAAACAGCTTGCCAAGTTTATAGCTAATGAACATCCCCAGACCATTGCATTGGTTCTTGCTCATCTTGATCCTTCTCATGCTGCCGAGTCTTTGGCTGAGTTACCTGATGATTTAAAAGCTGAGGTAACGATGAGAATAGCCAACCTTCAAGATATATCTCCATCGGTTGTTAGAACATTGGCAAAAGTCTTGGAAGAAAGGTTTGAATCTATCAGTTCATACAATGTAGAAGTTGGTGGAACGAAAGCTGTTGCGGAAATATTTAATAGATTGGATAAGAATACAAGTAAGGTTATCATGGAGCGTTTGGAGAAGGATGCACCAACACTTGTTTCAAACATTAGGGATATGATGTTTGTATTTGATGATATAAAAAGGCTTAGTAACACTGCAATTCAAGAAATACTCAAAAGAGCAGATAAAAAAGCTCTTACACTTGCTTTAAAGGGTGCTGATGATGAATTGAAAGAAAAGTTTTTTGCTAATATGTCAAAGCGTGGTGTTGAGGCAATGAAAGAGGAGATGGAGTTTATGGGGCCTGTGAAGCTCAAAGATGTTGAGAAGGCTCAGCATGAGATTGTTGAGATAGTAAGGGAGCTTGATAGTGAAGGTCTAGTGAGTATTTCTGGTGGTGAAGAGGATCAGTATGTATAATGAGGGGATCCTGTGGCCAATAGGATTTTAAAATCAGGTGAAAAACGGGTGATAACTCCTTTTGACATGAAGGTTTTTACCCATGCCGAGCGGGGCATATCATCATTTGTATTTAAACCTTTTGAACTAAAAAAGGAGGAACCCCCTAAAAATATTCTAAAGGATACCCTTGAGGAGGAGCTTCGCCCACACTTAAATATTACGGAGGAGGAGTTTGAAGAACAGATAAAAAACGAGTATGAAAGAGGGCTTAAAGAAGGCATCGAAAAAGGGTTTACGGCTGGAAAAGAGGAAGGATTAGCTGAAGGGTATCAAAAGGGATTTTCCGATGCAGAACAACAGCTAACTAAAGAGTACAATGCTAAAAAAGAAGATTATATTAAACTCCTCCAATCAGAACTTCAACATGTTCAGGAATATATAAACAGGCTTCATACATTTATGGATAGTATAGACAAGGATATACCAGATATAATTATCAATTTCATAAATGAAATCATTGGGGTAGAACGAAAAATAAACGATACCCTTATCGTCAATATGATTAAGAAAGCTTTGGGTAAGCTGAAGGATATAGAGATTTCTGATTTTATTGTAAATCCGCGAGATGTAGAGATAGTTAAGGAATATTTTCCTGGTTATAATGTCTTAGGCGATCCTTCGATACTTCAAGGTAGTCTTAAGGTAAAAACAAAGATAGGTGAAGCCGATTTCTCTTTAGAATCTATCTTGAATGACCTTTCAAAAAGTATCCATGAAGAGCTTGGAATCGATTAAGAGGGTTAAACTCTCAAAGGAACTGACGATTTTTGGGAAGGTTACAAAGATCGTTGGTCTTACAATAGAGGCCGATGGCCCCTTGATGGGTATTGGTACCAGATGCCTTATCGAAAATGGATCTAAAAATGGTGTTTTAGCAGAGATTATAGGTTTTAAAGATGATAGAATTGTTCTTATGCCTTATGGCGAAAGTGAAGGTATTGCTCCTGGAAGTAGGGTAAGAAATGTCTCCTATGGTAACAGTGTTAAGGTGACAGAAAAGCTTTTGGGTAGAATCCTTGATGGTTTGGGTAATCCCATAGATGATAAAGGTCCCATAACAGATTTTGAGCTGATGCCGGTTTATAACGAACCTCCAAGACCATTGGACAGGGAGATAATCAAAACAGTTATACCAACTGGTGTGAAGGCAATCGATGGGCTTATTACTGTTGGTAATGGTCAAAGGGTAGGTATTTTTGCTGGTAGCGGTGTAGGTAAGTCTGTTCTTTTGGGGATGATTGCCAGAAATACCACAGCTGAGGTTAATGTAATTGCACTAATAGGGGAGAGGGGTAGAGAAGTAAGGGAGTTTATCGAAAGAGATTTAAGTGAAGAGGGGCTCAAAAGGAGTGTGGTGGTGGTTGCTACAAGTGATCAGTCTCCACTTGTGAGGAAATTGGGTGCGTTTGTTGCTGCGACCATTGCAGAGTATTTTAGAGCTCTTGGAAAAAATGTCATGTTTATGATGGATTCGGTTACAAGATTTGCTATGGCTCAGAGGGAGATTGGGCTTACCGTTGGGGAACCGCCCACGTCAAAAGGTTATACTCCATCTGTGTTCGCACTTTTACCCAAGCTTTTGGAAAGAGCTGGAACAAAAAAGGGTGAAGGTGCGATTACGGGGCTTTATACAGTGCTTGTAGAGGGTGATGATTTAAATGACCCAATAGCTGACAGTGTTAGATCCATTATAGATGGTCATATCGTTCTTAGTAGGCTACTTGCTGCAAGAAACCATTTTCCTGCAATTGATGTACTCATGAGTGCCAGTAGGCTTATGAAGGAGATTGTCAGTGATGAGCATTTCAAAATTGCTGGCATTATGCGGGATCTTATGGCTGCCTATAATGAAGCAGAGGATCTCATAAACATAGGTGCTTATGCAAAAGGGAGTAACAAAAGGATAGATACTGCTATCGCTAAGATAGATGCAATAAACGGTTTTTTAAGGCAGTCGATGGATGAAAGGTATGATTTTGAGACGACGTATGCCCAAATGAAAAAGATAGTGGGTTAAGGTTTTGGATAGAAAGTTTAAATTACAGAAGATCCTTGAATATAGAGAGAAGGTTTTTGAATTAGAAAAACAGAAACTTATCGAACTTCAGAATAGACTGAAGGACTACCGTTTTAAAAGAGAATCTTTATCTAAGGAGATAGAGATAAAAAGGAAAGATGTGGATCTGTTTAGTACTGAAGGTAACTTTGATATGATAGTAATGGCTAACAGATATCTCGATAGATTATATGGGATGTTGCAAAATCTCAATAATATGATAGAATCTTTGAAGAAAGATATAGAAAAGCAAAAAGAAAAGGTTATATCAGCAATGAATGATGTGAAAATCATGGAAAAATTAAAGGAGAAACACAATATAAACTATATTGCTTATCTAAAGAAAGAGGAGATGAAGTTGATAGATGATCTGGTGATTACAAGGAGTGGTAATGAGAGTTAATTTTCTGATATTTTTCTTAGTTTTGATTGCTTTTAGTGTATATGCAGAAGATCAATTGATCAATATCCAAAATCTTCAGAAATCTTTGCAGGCTAAGGAGAAGCAGCTTGCAGAAAAGGAGAAACAACTGAACGAAAAGGAGAAAAAGTTAAAGCTACTGGAGGATGATTTGAAAGCAAAGCAGAAAGAGCTTGAGGATATAAGGGCTTCCTTGCAGAAATTGTATGATGATATTAAGGGTGTGGATGACGAAAATATAGATAAACTTGTGAAAACATTATCAAATACAAAACCTAAGTCTGCAGCTGCTATTTTAGAAAAGATGGAGGAAGGGCAGGCTGTAAAAGTTTTAAAAAAGATGGATAGTAAAAAAGCTGGTAATATAATGACTGCAATGGGTAAAACAAACCCAGAAAAAGCTGCAAAGATCTCAGAGCAATTACTCCCTCCAAAAAAGTAGAATATGAAGACCCAACTTTTACTGCCCTATGTATATAATTTTCTTGAAAATAGTTTCTTCGAAGGTTATGACCCTTTTTATGATTATGCTGCTAAAAGGGATGTTCCTGTTGTGGCCAAATCTGTGGGGATTCTTCTGAGATTTTTTAGTTCATTATTGAAGCCTTCGAATATATTGGAACTGGGTTGTGGCATTGGTACTGCAGCCAAGTATATGCTGGACGGACATTTGACAAATTATACAGGTGTGGATAACAATAAAGAGCGTCTGGAGGTAGCTCAAAGATTTTTGATGAATTATTCCGGTGTCAGATTTGTTCACACAAGGGTAGAAGAATTTTTGAAAAGTGATAGCGGTAAGTACGATTTTGTATTTGTGGATTCCATAAAAAAAGATTATGAAAAGGTTTGGTATCTATTGAAACCTCTTCTTACAAGAGGTTCGGTGGTGATTTTTGATGATCTCTTCTTATATGGCTATGTGTTTCAAGAGGAGTCAGAGACACCTTATAAATATAGGGAAGGTGTGAGATTGCTAAGAAGATTTATAAATAACATAAAGTATGAAAAGGGTATATCATCTATGTTTGTACCAATAGAAAACGGTTTGGTGGTGTTACATTATGAGGGTTGAGTTACTTGCTCCTGCTGGCAATATGGAAAAGCTAAAGGCAGCAATAAATTTTGGTGCTGATGCTGTATATTTGTCTGGAAAAGATTTTGGATTGAGGGCTGCTGCAGGTAATTTTTCATTGGAGGAGATGAAGGAGGCTTTTGAGTTTTTGAGATCAAGAGGGAAGAAAGGGTATATTACCGTGAATATATATGCAAGAAATGATGATTTTATTGGTTTGTCCCAATATCTTGATGCTATTAATTATATAAGGCCAGATGCCATCATCGTTAGTGATGTGGGGGTCATAAAACTTATTAGGGATAAGAAAATCGATATCCCTATTCACATTAGCACCCAAGCCAATACTACTAATTATATGGCTGTGGAGTTTTGGAAGGATATGGGGGTGGAAAGGGTTGTTTTAGCAAGAGAATTGAGCCGTCGGGAAATAGAATTTATTGCTAAGCGATGTTCTATCGATTTGGAGGTTTTTGTTCACGGTGCGATGTGTATATCTTATTCTGGTAGGTGTGTTCTTAGTAACTACTTTAATAAAAAAGATTCCAATAGGGGTGAATGCACTCATCCTTGTAGATGGAAATATTATTTGATGGAAGAAAGCAGACCAGGAGAGTTCTTGCCGATTTTTGAGGACGAAAGAGGAAGTTACATATATAACTCAAAGGATCTATGTCTACTGGAGCATATCGATGAGCTTGTGGACATGGGTATAAAAAGTTTTAAGATAGAAGGCCGTATGAAGAGTGCCATGTATGTTTCTATTGTGACTGGTGTTTATAGAAAAGCTATAGATAAGGCATTGTCTGGTAGTTTTGAAGTGGAGATGGATTGGATAGAACTGTTAAACAGTGTGAGTAATAGAACATATACAAAAGGTTTTTATGCTGATGAATATGATGAAAACAGTATAAACTATAAGACTTCTTCTTATGTTAGAGGATCCGATTTTCTTGGTTTGGTTATTAAATCTGATAGTAATAAGTTTTGTTTTGACTGTAGGGGAAAGATGCTAAAAGGGGAGGAGTTGGAATTAGTTACACCTAAGCTTGAGCGGATAAAGTTTGTTTTCGATAAGATTTATGATATTAACGGTAACGATGTAGATTTCACAAAGCCCAATTATGTTTATTATACCTTTATAGACAATAAAATTCCTGAGAATACTATTATCAGGAGATTGTTGTGAATTGGACTAAGGAGCAGTACCTATCTTTAGTTAATGAACTCAATCACCATTGCATTAGGTATTATCTCTTGAATGATCCAGTAATATCTGATGCGGAGTATGACAGACTGTATAGGGAACTGATACTTATGGAGGAAGTCCATCCCGAGTGGGTTGTTCCTGATTCCCCGTCTCAAAGAATAGGTTTCAAGGTTTCATCGGGTAGGACAATAAGGCATGATAAGAAGATGTTGTCCCTTGACAATGTGTATAGTGAGGATGAATTGAAAGATTTTTTAAACAAAGTTCAGAGGGTTTATAATGGTCGTATAGACTGGGTAGTGGAGCCAAAGATAGATGGTGCTGCTGTGTCGATAATATACGAATATGGTGTTTTAACAGCTGGTGTTACAAGGGGGGATGGTTTAGAAGGGGAGGACGTTACTCATAACATAAGAACAATTAAATCTTTGCCTGTGAAAATAGATTTTAAAGGTAGGTTGGTTTTACGGGGTGAGGTTTTTTTATCCAGACAGCGTTTTAAGGAACTAAATGAAGAAAGAGGGAAAGCAGGGGAACCTCTTTTTGCAAACCCTAGAAATGCTGCTGCCGGTACTTTAAAAGTACTGGATCCGAGGATAGCTTCCGATAGAGGGTTGGGGATTTTCATCTATGCTTTGGATGATGGTAGACAATATGGAACTCATTTTGAGGATCTTCTATGGCTGAATAAACTTGGCTTTTCTGTTAACCCCCATATATATCTGTCTAAAAGTGAAGAGTTGATGGAGTACATAAAGAAGATAGAGTCTTTAAGAAAGGAAATGGATTATGATCTCGATGGGGCCGTTATAAAAGTCAATGATTATAATGTGCGCGATATTTTAGGGGAAACGATCAAATATCCAAGATGGGCTATAGCTTATAAGTATGAAGCAGAACAGGTTACAACGACACTTATTGATGTAGTATTTCAGGTGGGTAGAACTGGTATTGTGACCCCTGTTGCAATTTTAGAACCTGTAGAGGTATCTGGAAGTACAGTTTCTAGAGCTAGCTTGCACAACGAGGATGAAATTATAAGACTTGATATAAAAATAGGAGATCGTGTTTTTATAGAAAAAAGTGGTGAGATCATCCCCAAAGTGGTAAAAACTGTTCCAGAGTTGAGAAAAGGTACGGAAAAAAGCATTATATTCCCTTCCTCCTGCCCATCATGTGGTGCCATTTTGAAAAAGGAGGATGCTTACTGGAGATGTTTGAACAGGCATTGTCCTGAGAGGGTGATTGGAAGCATTATCCACTTTGCTTCAAGAGATGCTATGGATATTAGGGGTTTGGGAGACAAAACTGTGGAACGTTTTTATAAGCTAGGTATTCTTAAGTCCATAACTGATATATATCTTTTAAAACCAGGTAGTATAGGGCATTTGGATGGGTTTGGTGAGTTATCAGAGGCTAATCTTTTAGAAAGTATACATGAAAGTAAAAAAAGAGAGTTTTATCGTTTTATCTATGCACTTGGTATAGATGGTGTGGGCATTAAAATGGCTCAGGTATTGGCTTCACATTTTAAAAATATTGATAATCTTGTTTCAGCTGATAAAGAGGAACTGAAAAGTATCTATGGTATAGGGGAAGAAGTAGCAAATTCCATCTTTGGTTATTTCAAGGATGGGAATAACTTAAAGATGATTGATGATTTTAAACGTTTTGGTATAAACATGCAATACGAACAGACAACTACTTCGGATATACTTAAGGGGCTTAATTTCCTTATCACAGGGACATTATCAAAACCGAGAAAGTACTTTGAAGATCTTATATTAAAACATGGCGGTAATCTTTTAAGTGGTGTTAGTAAGAATTTGAACTATCTTATAGTTGGTGAAAATCCAGGTAATAAACTTGAAAAAGCGAGACAGCTAGGTATAATTATAATAACTGAAGATGAATTTAAGAAAAAGTTTGGACTGGGGGACTGAATATGGAAATCCATACTATAGGTGAAGATAGTGGCTCGGATGTAAAAAAAGTTTATATACTGTCGGATGGGACTGGTCAAAGTGCTATTAATGTGGTGAGGGCATGTCTGATTCAATTTGATAACGTCAATATAAAACTTATAGTATATTCAAAGATGGACAATGAGGAGAAGATTAAAGTCGCCCTTCAGCAGGCAAAAGAGGATCATGCTTTTGTCGCTTTTACTATAGCTCGTAAATCTCTACGAAGACTTATCCATACCATCTGTCATGAGGATAATATTCTTCATCATGATATTCTTGGTCCTCCAGTGGAAAAGTTTAAGATTTTTCTTGATCGGGAACCCCGAGAGGATCCAAACCTTTTAAGAAGACTTGATAGTAAATATTTCAAACGTATAGAAGCCATCGATTTTGCTATAGAACATGATGATGGAAAGAGCATGAAGGGGATCAAGGATGCTGATATTGTAATACTGGGATTATCCCGTACTTCAAAAACACCTACAAGTTTTTATCTCGCTCAGTTGGGATATAAGGTGGTAAACATACCTTTGATATACGGTATGAAAGTACCTGATGAGGTATATACTGTGGATCCTAACAAGGTGGTTTGCCTTATAATGGATCCGGAGACCCTTCAAAAAGTAAGGCAGGAACGACTGAGGCACTACAAAACCAATTCAGATTATACAAATCTGAAGAAGATTCTTGAGGAAGTGGAATTTATCTATGAGCTTGTGGGGAAAAATAGAAGATGGCATCTTGTGGACACCACAAACAAATCTGTGGAAGAGACAGCAAGGGAGATCATTGTCAAGGTTTATGGAAGGGAGTTGGAGCTTTAGGTTTTAAAATACACATAGGGAAGAACTGATTGGAAGAATTATTGCTTAAACTAATTGTGGAGTATGGATATCTGATACTCTTTGTGTGGAGTGTTATGGAAGGTGAGCTTGGTCTCGTGATGGCTGGGATCTTGTCTCATACGGGAGATATGAATATCTATACAGCTATTTTAGTTGCTGGGTTAGGTGGTTTTACTGGGGATCAGATATTTTTCTTAATAGGTAGATTTAATAGGAATTATGTTCAGAAAAAATTTGTAAAACACAGAAGGAAGTTTGCACTGGCTACAATCCTATTAAACAAGTACGGCTGGTATATCATATTTATTCAGAGGTATATGTATGGGTTGAGGACTATAATACCTATTACTATTGGAACAACAAGGCTTTGCTGGCGCAAATTCGCTTTGATAAACTTGGTAAGTGCCTTTATCTGGGCAGCTATTACAATTGTGTTAGCTTATTGGTTCGGGGAATTTCTTTTAAAAGTACTTCATATTGCTAAACAAAACTGGTATATTGCTTTACCAATGGCTGTACTCGTTTTTATATTTGTGGTAAAATATATGCAGTATCTTGCTAATAAGCGTTCATCCCGTTACAAGAAGTAATATAGAAAATATTATGATGGAAGCAGTTACAAAATTCTTGATAAACTTCTCACCTTTTTTAATACTAACACTGGCTGCGATCATACCGCCCACAAGATTACCAGTACCCAAAGCCAAACCCATACCATAGTCTATTTTTTTAGAAAGGATAAATACCGGTAGTGCAGCTATAGTTAGGATAAAAACTATAAAAACTTTTACTGCATTGCCTTTTAAAAGATCATAACCTAAAAGTGTTGTTCCTGCTAATAGTAAAAAACCTACACCTGCCTGAATAAAACCACCATAAATACCAATGAGAAAAAAGATAACCAAAGCAGCTAAACCCTGTAGGTATCTGTTTTTGAAATCTAATCTTTTAGTGGGGTTAAATATGGTTAGGATAGTGATGACAAACATAAATATGGCTAAATACTTAGTGAAGCTTTTATCACTTATGACTACTGCAATTTTGGCACCGGTTACACTACCTAATACCACTGGTAGGGATATGGCAAGAGCAAATTTGAGTGGAAAGTGCCCTGATGATATGTATTTGTAAATGGCTGAAATATTTTGCAGTAAAATACCCAGTCTATTTGTGCCATTAGCTATGGTTGCAGGTAAGCCTAAAAAAATCAGTATTGGCAATGTTAAAAATGATCCACCACCACCCAATACGTTTATAAAGCCTGTTATTACTCCAACAACAAAGAGAATAAAAATCTTTATCATAATGTTCTCCAAAAAAAGTATTTCTTTTTTAAGAAATAGATACCTTGTTAGTTTAATATTACCAAAAAAATTACTATTGCATAATAGAATTTTTAATGTAAAATGCAAGAAAAATGTCAAAAACATCAACATGGAGGCTCAGATATGGGTCTTAGGGCTTTTTTACTTGAGAAGATTCATAAGGTTACAGAAGGGAAGAAAAAAGATATTCAGAAGGATATTTGGGTTAAGTGCGACAAATGTGGTGAAGTAAGCTATAAAGATGATGTTGCTAAAAACTTCCATGCTTGTCCCGCTTGTGGTTATCATTTTAAAGTTTCTGCTATAGAAAAGATAAATATGATCATCGATGCAGGATCATTTGTGGAGATAGATACTAATCTTAAGTCACTGGACCCTCTGCAGTTTAAAGATACTAAAAAATATACAGATAGAATAAAGGAAACAATGAAAAAAACCAATATAAATGAAGCGTTTATCTCTGGTTATGGTACTGTTTACAAAAAACCTGTGCATATTGGTGCCTTTGAATTTTCCTTTTTGGGTGGTAGTATGGGTAGTGTGGTGGGTGAAAAAATAACAAGGCTTATTGAATCTGCCATTGCTAATAGAAATCATGTAATAACCATCAGTTGTTCTGGTGGGGCTAGGATGCAAGAGAGTATTTTATCGTTGATGCAGATGGCAAAGACCTCTGCTGCTTTGAAGAAACTTGCAAATAACGGGCTTGCACACATATCAATATTGACAGATCCTACCACTGGAGGAGTTACAGCAAGTTTTGCCATGTTAGGTGATATCCATATTGCCGAACCTGGTGCTTTGATAGGTTTTGCAGGGCCCAGAGTAATTGAGCAGACAATAAGGCAAAAGTTGCCTGAAGGGTTTCAGACCTCTGAGTTTCTTCTACAGCATGGTATGGTGGATATGGTGTTAGCAAGAAAAGAATGGAAGGATACCATATATAAGCTTTTGGAGTTTTTTGGCTAAAAGCATTACATGACTCTGAACGATTACTTTTTTGATTTCTTTTTTCAGGATAATAGAGAATTTGTTACCATAGATTTTGGGCTGGATAGGATTTCTAAGGCGGTATCTGACATAGGTATCGATTTTAATACCCTTGGAAGAGTCATCCATGTAGCTGGTACTAATGGTAAGGGGAGTACATCCTATTTCATAGCCCAATTTTTGCATAATCTGGGTTATAAAACTGCCCTTTTTACATCTCCCCATATCGAGGTTATCACCGAAAGATTTAAGCTTCAGCTAAAGGATATATCTGATGATTGTTTTAGGCAATACTTTGAAAGCCTGAAGGCTATTATTGTAGAGAACAAACTCACGTTTTTTGAAGCTTTGACACTTATTGCTTACAAAATGTTCAGTGATTTTAAGCCAGATGTTACTATATTAGAGACTGGAATGGGTGGAAGACTTGATGCTACAAATGTTGTAGATGAAAAGATCCCTGTTATCACTACTATATCTCAGGATCATATAAATTTTCTGGGCAAAGACATTTACGGTATCGTTGACGAGAAGATTGCTATTGTAAAGGGTAATCCAGTATTTTTTGTGGGTAAAAATAAGCAGTTTATAATCGATTATATATTAAAGAAGATGTATGACAAAAAGATATATATTATTCAGGATAGACCAAAGGTGGATTTTTATGTAGACCCCTATTGTTATAATTACAGTTTGGCTAAAAGTGTTGTTGAATATTTGTTGGGTGTTGAGATTGAAGATCAAAGACTTGCTCTTCCACCATGTAGGCTTGAAAGGGTAGGTAGGTTTATTCTTGATGGTTCCCACAATCCAAATGGTCTTTTATCAACTTTAAAAGTTTTGGATGTAGATACAGCTATCTTTTCTTGCACAAGGGATAGACCTGTTTATAAAATGATAGAGATCTTAAAAAAACGGGTAAAGCATATTATACTCACCGAGATTCCGGGTAATGATAGAAGTATTGATGTGGAAGGTATCAAGGGGGATAATTTGTTTAGAATAAAAGACCCTTTGGATGCTATTTATAAATCGATTTACATTTCTTCCAAATCTGATATACTCATCACAGGGTCTTTATATCTGTGTGGTTTTTTGAGAAAAATAGTGGCGGATGTTAGGTGATTAGAGTTTTTTATGTATTGTTGTTACTGTTATTGTTGTCTTTTGATGTTTTGGCCGAAAAGGTCACTATCGAGGCAGATAGCCTAAGTACAAAAGATAATTTGACTACTGCAACCGGTTCTGTATTGATTATATATAACGATATGGTTGTGTCCTCTGATAAAGCTATGCTGGATAGAACAACAAACCTTGTAGAGCTCGAGGGCAATGTGGTTTTTAAGGACAAGGATAATATCATTAGAGCTGAATACGCTAAGATCTACTTAGATAATAAAACAGGTTTTTTTAGGAAGGGGAAAGGGTTTTATGCCCCATGGAGCTATTTTGCTGCGGATAGATTGGAGAAACTGGAGGGTAATAGTTTTTTGTTGGATAATGCTTCTTTAACCACCTGTTCGGGTGATAACCCAGACTGGTCTTTTTCTGCCAACAATGCAAGAATAGATGTTGGTCAGTATTTCAAGGCAAAACATTCTTTCGCAAATATAAAGGATGTTCCTGTTTTGTATTTTCCATACTTTGTTTGGCCTATAAAGAAAGAGAGACAAAGTGGGTTTCTGGTTCCTCAGTTTGGATTTAGTAGTAGTAAGGGTTTTTTTATTACACCTAAATACTTTTGGGCTATAGATGTGGACAAAGATATGACCACTGGGTTAAACGTCTTTTCAAACAATGGTCTCATGGTTTTAAACGAATTTCGTTATGCTGTTAGTAAGAAGGAGAGGATACATATTATTGGTGAGTTTATTGATGATAAAGACTCTGATGCTGACAAGGAATCCAGGTGGAGATTGTATGGAGTGGGTAACAAGTTTATTGCGGATAATTTAGAGTTCAGATTTAACGTGAACTATGCCTCAGATTTTAGGTACAAAAGGGATTTTAAAGATTACAATATGGTGGATAAACTTCCGGGTATGGACCCCAACAAAAATGAATATATCGCAGAATTTAGGTTAAATTATTACAATAAGTATGGTGATCTAACTATTCGTTATAAGGATAGTATGCAGTTTTATGACAATGTAAACAGTTATACTAAAGATAATCTCTATCAAAAGCCAAATATACAACTTGAAAAGCACTCCTTAGGGGCAAGTTATTTAAAGTTTGACTACCTTATAGACTATAATTTTGTGGAAAAGAGATCGCTTACCTACTACAATGAAAATAATGAAGTGGTTTCGGTTTATAACTATGAAAGGCTCAATAGCAGGATTAAGCTTTATAAACCTTTTGATCTCAAGATTGCTACTTTCACCCCTTTTTATACCCAGTACGCCACCTATTGGTATAATTTTAGTAAGGGATTATCACCCTTTGAAGAGAAAGAAAGTAGTTTTGCAAGCCTAAAAACTGATGAAGACGCCGCAGCAAGGTATATCTATACATTGGGATATTCTATAAATTTAAATGAAATATATAAAAATTATGACAATTTTAGACATTCGTTTTACAACACGCTGGAATATTTTCAAACACCAGAGATAAATCAAAGTGTATTACCCAACAGTATAGAATATGATAGAATCGAAAGACAAAACCTTTATAGATATACTATGACCAATTATATTAAGAGTGTTAACTATATATTAAAATTAGAGTTTGTTCAAGGATATAATCAATCGTTGGTGGAGAATAAATGGACACCGCTACAGTCAAAGTTAAGCTTTAATTATCTAAAAACACTTTTCTTTGATTTTGAAAAAAGGTATAACTATTATACAGGTCAGATTGAATATTATAAAAACTCAATAACCTTATCCCACCTTAATTTATATCTTACCTACACCCAATCCTTTGATAAAAATATAGTAAATGGTGATAATGCAAATGCTGGCCTCAAAATAGGCGGGAGGTTTGATAAATTTGATTTGGAATTTTACAAAAAAGTTGGTAAAATCGATAATAGATTTAGGTTAAATCCAGCTACGCTTGATAACAGAGAGTTTTATAGTAAGCTGTTATACAAGTCTGAGTGCTGGAGTTTAGGTCTTTTATACAAAGAGGATTCATACATGGATCTAACAAAAACCGGTTCTGATAAAAAAAGAGAGCGTGTAGTTTTTGTTCTAATAGAGTTAAAAGGTATTGGAGCCACCCAACGGGAGATATACAGAAATTAATGGGAAGAAATATTTTGATCACAGGTACTCTTGGTTTTTTGGGATTCAATTTGGCAAGATTACTTGCCGAAAACTTCCCCATGTATAATGTTGTAGGTATTGATAACGAAAAAGACCAAAAATATATTAATCATAAGGAGATTTTAGAGAATTTGCCAAATTTTTGGTATATTAAAGGGGATGTCTTAAACAAAAAGTTGATTAGAGAGATCTTTTTGTTAAATCATACTGCCTTGAGTAATTTGTCAGAAATACATGGGATTGATATAGTCTATACAACTGCCTTTGAATCTTTGCTCCATGATATCTCTACAGATGGTCTTGAGTATTACCAAAACAATCTTTTAGGACCTTTGAATATAGCTATTGAATACATATTAGCTAAAAATGAACATAAGCGGTTTGTCTATACCAGTTCCTGTTATGTGTACGGTTTTTCTGATGATGATAAACCTTTTGATGAGTCTTATCCCACAAAACCATTAAGTAAAAATGCTTCCATAAAACTATCTGTAGAGCAGCTTTTAAGATCTATACATATGAACTTTGGACTACCTATAACCATTTTGAGGATACCATCTCTCTATGGTTATGGACTAAAAGGGGATCATCTCCTTATGAATATCATAAATGCAGTCTTAAATGATGAGCAGATAAGTGTAGATTTTTCAGACAAGACTTGTGTGAATGCTATTCTTTTTGAAGATCTGTTAGTGGGATATGAGAGGTTGATCAGTTTTAATTCAAAAGGGTACGATATCTTCAATATGGGTGGGGTAAATATTATGTTGAGGGATTTTTACATGCAGGTAAAAGAAGTTTTCTATAAACTTACAGGTGAAAGGCGAAGAGATGATTTGGTTATATTTAAAAATAAGATAGATAAAAACTGTTGTATTTCATCAGATTATGCATATAAAGTATTGGGGTGGAAGAATTGGACAGAAGTATACTGGGGTTTGGAAAAAACGTTAAAGGCAATGTTAGATGATAAGAAGACTTCTTAGTGTTCTAATTATTTTTTTATTATATACGATCTCTTATGCTGCTGTGTCCACAGGTACCGGCACATCTTCGATGGATGGTGGCATAAAAGCTGCAGATAAGCGTGCTCTTAACAATGCCCTTATAAATGCCATTGCAAATTATTATTCAGAGAAAAATCCTGATCTTGCCGAAAGTATAACTGCCGAACATATCAAGCTTATTAAAAACTATCGCATTATAGAGCGAGGAGTAAAACAATATACCGTTTATTATACTGTGGAAGCTGAATTCGATGAGATAGGATCGGTGAGTATTTCCACAAAGAGTAACCCAAATACCCTTGTTTATTTTATAAAGCTGGAAAACAATCTTATGGAGTATAAAGATATCTTTTATGATAGTGCAAGGTTTATCATTGAAGAGCATGGTTTTTCATTAAAGTTTCAGGAGGATTTTTTATTAAATCTGGATAAAATAGGGGATCATGAAAAAGCTTATAGCGTTTTTAGTAAAAACAGATCCAGATATATGATCTTTACCACCTTGAAGATCGAAAAATTGAAAAACAACACTAAGTTGGTATCCGAATCCTACTTTTACACAAAAAAAGATACTTATCCAATCATAAGGGCTGAAGCTACTATCGGCAAGATGAACAATGATGGGTTAAAAGAGTCTTTTGTAAAGGTATTTTTGACAACCATCACCTATGTTAACACTAATTTCCTGCCGATGTCTAAGATGACACAGAATGAGACAAAAGATCAAAAAATCGATCTCGTGTTTATTAATTTTAGCTCTTTCAATCAGGTGATAAATATCATGGACTATTTGAAGGCTAAGGGATTTTTTACTACCGTTAAGGTGAAGTCCTTTATCACGGGTAAAGCAGAGTTTGAAATAAATACCAGAACAGATGTTGGAGCCATTACAAAGGTTGTTAAAGAGCTTTTAAACAATACAAACGTGGAGATAGTTAGCCATGAAAATGCTGTGATAATGGAGTTTAGATAACAATGATCAAACAGATCTTAGAAGTCTTAAAACCCAGACGAAAAATATTGATCCTCACCCATAACAACCCGGATCCAGATACACTTGCAGCAGCTTTTGGTCTAAAGTACATTTTACAAAAAGTCTTACAAAAAAGATGCACGATAGCTTATCATGGTATAGTGGGTAGAGCTGAAAATCGGGAGCTTGTAAGACAATGTGGAATTGATATTTACCCCTCTACTATGCTTGACTTTTCCAGATATGATGGGTTAGTGGTTGTGGATACACAGCCCACCGCAGGAAACGTTTATATTCCTAAGGGTTATTTCCCTGATGTGATCATTGATCATCATAATTTCAGAGATCCTACGAAAAAAGCGAAGGTGTACGATATAAGAAACGACTATGGTAGTACAAGTTCTATAATAACAGAGTATTGTAAAGAGCTTGGGATTATATGTGATCAAAATATTGCAACGGCTCTTTTCTATGGGATCAGAACTGATACTGTAGGAGCAGGTAGGCAAAATAACAGAATCGACCTTGCTATGATGAGCTATGTACTGCCCCATATCTCTTTAAAAAAGCTATCAAAGATAGAAACACCAGAAATTCCAAAATACTATTACAAAAATATAAAAATTGCCCTTGAAAATGCACAGATTTATGGTGATCTTATATTTTGTGATCTAAAAGATGTTCGAAATGCTGATCTTATTGCAGAGACCTCTGACTTTTTTCTTAGGATGCGTGATATAAAATGGTCATTTGTTATTGGGAGAGTAGATAATATGGCTTTTTTCTCTCTAAGATGCAAACAGTCTAAGAGAAAAGTAGGGATGATAGCATTAGGTATAGTAAAGGGTATAGGAACAGGTGGGGGGCATATGAAGTCTGCTGGTGGCCAGATCCCTTTAGCAAAAGCTTCAGAATATGAGAATTATGTTATTGAAATAAAGAGAAGGTTGATTAAAAAGATCAACCTAAAAGTGAATGAACCAAAAACTATTTGACAAAATTTAAATTAAATATATTTTAACTCTAAAAAAGGAGGAAGAAGATGCAAAAGTACATATGCACGATCTGTGGTTATATTTATGATCCAGTAATTGGAGATCCAGAAAACGATGTGGCACCTGGAACAAAATGGGAAGATGTGCCAGATGGTTGGGTATGTCCCGAGTGTGGTGCCCCTAAGGACAGCTTTGAACCAACAAATTAATTTCAAAAGCAGGGTTATCCCTGCTTTTTATGTATCTAAAATAGCTATCAGGAGGTTAGGATAATGAATGGTATTAAGATAAAAGATAACATATATTGGGTTGGTGTATATGATCCTAATTTGGAGATATTTGATATTGTTATTCCTACAGAGCATGGCACTACCTATAATAGTTATCTTGTTATTGGTAATCAAAAATCAGCTCTTATAGAAGCAAATAAAGGCATATGGACTGAAGAATATATCAAAACAGTGGAATCGATAAAGCCTATAAAGGAGATTGACTATATTGTGCTTAATCATAACGAGCCAGATCACTCAGGCTCTTTGCCAGAGATATTAAATCTAAATCCAGATATTGAGGTGGTGTATTCAAAGACTGCCAAAGTTTTTGTAGAGAATATCGTTAATAAAAATTTTAAAGGTAGATCTGTTGGAGATGGTGATTATATAGATCTTGGTGGGAAAACCCTGAAGTTTTTTCATACACCATTTTTACATTGGCCGGATACCATGTTCACCTATCTCGTAGAGGATAAGATACTATTTCCATGTGATTTTTTGGGGGCTCACTATTGCCCCACTGAAATAGGAAAAATATTCAATGATGAGATGTGTGATAAAGAAGAGGCCAAAGATGCCTTTGTATTTTACTATAAATGTATCATGCGTCCATATAAGGAGCATATAATCAATGCTTTAAAAAAGATAGAGAATCTATCCATTGAGATGGTATGCCCATCCCATGGACCCGTTTTAAGGGGAGAACTCGACTTTTACTTAAACTTTTATAAAAACCAAGCTGCACGATACTATCTCAACAACCCTGTAAGGAAAGTGACACTGATCTATGCCTCTGCATATGGTAACACTAAGATGCTTGCGGAGAAGATAAAAGATGGTGTGGAAGATACAGGTGTGCCTGTCATGATGTTTGATGCGGCTGAAGCTGAGCTTGATGAGATAATAGATGCTATAGAAATATCCTACGGGTTGCTAATGGGTACAGCCACTATAAATGCTAAGGCTCCAAAGCCTATATTCAATATTTTTTCAGAACTTGTTGTTTTAAATGTTTCAAACCGTAAAGCTGGGGTATTTGGTTCTTATGGGTGGAGTGGAGAAGGGATTAAGATGTGTGAGGATATTTTAAAAACGATGAGGATGAAACTACCTCTTGAACCTTTTAAGGTGCAGATGACCCCCTCAAAGGATGAATTAAAGAGTGCTTTCGAATGGGGCAGAGAGTTTGGAATGAAGGTGTTAGAAGGGTAATGGGAGATTACATGGCTAAAAAAGAGGGTTTCCCCTCTTTTCTTAGTCATTTCTAAGATGTACAACTCTTTGTGGGAATGGTATCTCAATATTTTCTTCACGAAATCTCTTTAAAATAGCTTTCCTCATTTCACTTTGTATTAAGAATTGTTGTTTAAATTCCTCGGCATAGCATATCAAAGTAAACTCTAAGGAACTATCCATAAAACCAGGATTCAATCTTACAACGGGCTCTGGGTCTGCAGCTAAACCGTCTATCTTTCCTATCAAACTTTTAGCCGCTTCTAAAATTATTTTTTCCACTTTGTCTATATCTGAACTATAGCTAACTCCAACTTTTATCGGTATAGCTAATTTTTTATCTTGAAGGTCGTAATTGGTTACGATACTTTGGACAAGTTTTTCGTTTGGTATGATTATATAGTTATTCTGAATTGTTTTAATGCGCGTTGTTCTCCAGGTGATATCCTCTACAAAACCTTCCATACCGTTGTCCATTCGGATATAATCACCTACTTTGATCGCTTTTTCTACAAGTATATGGATACCAGAAAAAAGATTGGCAAGGGTATCCTTCAAGGCAAGTGCTACGGCAAGACCTCCTACGCCTAAAGCGGTTATCAGTGGTGTGATAGATATCCCTAAATGGTTTAGAATCAAAAGTGCACCGATTATGTAGATTGTTGATTTAATTATGGCTTGGAAAAGACCTGTTGTGGGTATTGGAACAGATGACTCTTTTAGATATTGGTTAAACACCCTACCGGTAAGGTTTGCTACTGCAATTGTTATCGATAAGATTATGATAAGGTATATTATTTTGCTTATAGTCTGGGAGTATTTATCGGGTAATTTAGAAAAAGCTATCGAAATATTTATAGATATTGCAAATATCCATAATAATGATGGCTTCATTAGGGAAGAAAGGACTATATCATCAAGTTCTGTTTTTGTTTTTGATGTTAGTTTTTTAAATAACGATATGAGAGTCTTTCTTATGAAAAAAAGTACTATCAATGAAATTAAAAAAGTTAAAATCGGTATTAGGAGATTTTTCAGAGTATCCATGTTCATATTACACCTCTAATTCACTGCAAGAATAGCATTTATACCTAATTCTCTTTGCAGTTTTTCCTTCATTTTGATTGCTTCTTCTTTAGTAAGATTTTTACAGCATCTGATTCTATACCAGATACCTTTTTCACCCAAATCTGCTTTAACTATATATACATCTTTGATTTTAGATTTTAGTTTTTCGGCTTCCTTTTTGGTATGTTCTTCATCTTTAAAAGCCATCAACTGTAGGGAATAGATGGCGTCTTTTTTTTCTTGGGACTCGGTTTTATTGTTGTTTTCCTGCTTGGTCTTTTCAGTTACTTGTTTTGGCGTATCTTTTTGGGCTATTTTTATATTATTGTTCTTATCCTGGGGCTTAGTTTCTTTTTTATCTACTGCTTCTTTTTTCTCTTGTTTAGCTGGTTGGTCCTGTTTTGCAGTTTTTTCTTTTTGTTCATTTTTTTCAGTTGGTTTGGGGGTGTCTACTTTTTTGATGGGAGCATTATCGGCATTTAAAACAACTTTAGATTTTGGTTCTTGAGCTTTTGGGGTAGGTTTTTCTTCTACAATGTTCTGCTTTAATTCTTTATTAGTTTGATCCTGCTTAGATTGTTCCTGTTTGCTTATAGGTTTTTCAGATTCTGGTTTTGTTTTTGTTTCTGGTTTTTTCTCTTCTACGATTACTTTTGCAGGCTTATTATCACTTACCACTGCATCTGTTTTTTTCTTTATATCCTCTACTTTTATGTTTTCTGAATCTATGGTTATCTTCTTTCCAGCATCAGGGGTTGTTGTTTGGGTTTGTTTTAAGGCGTTTTTTTCAGAAATCTGCTCTTTCAGGGTGAAGTACTGATTTGTAAGTTTAACTATACCATAGATAATAAGACCAAAAGCAACTAAGAATACTATACCTACAAAAAATATAACCTTTACTTCACCTTTGGATTCTTTCTCTTTGATCTTACCAGTATCTTTCATTATCTCCTCCTACATCTTCTCAGGCGCTGAAACGCCTAAAATATCTAAACCTATCCTGATAGTAGTAGCTACGGCTTCCGATAAGGTTAGCCTCGCGTTTGTTAGAATTGGGTCCTTTTCGTCAACTATGGGAGTATTGTAGTAGTAATTGTGGAATAAACCAGCTAATTCAGTGAGATAATAACATATTCGATGGGGTTCGAGGTGCTGAGTAGCCATTGTTATTACGTTTTTGAAGTCGTAAATCTTTTTTATGATTTCTATTTCGGTAGGAAGTGTTAGTGAATCGAGGGTCTCGTTCAATTGTATGGAGATGCCTTTCTCTTGGGCGTTTCTTTTAAGGCTATTAACTCGTGCATGGGCATACTGTATGTAATATACAGGATTATCATTACTTTTACTTTTAGCAAGATCTATATCGAAGTCAAACTGGGAGTTTATATCCCTCATAAGGTAAAAATACCTTGCTGCATCTGCACCAACTTCGTCTACAAGCCATCTAAGGGTTATAAATTCGCCTGCCCTTGTGGACATGGAAACCCTTTCACCACCTTTAATAAGGCTAACCATCTGAATTAGTTGTATTTTTAGGTTTTCAACATTTAAGCCTAATGCTTTTACACCGCTTTTAAGTCTATTTACATAGCCATGATGATCTGCACCCCATACATTTACTAAAAATTCAAACCCCCTGTCGTACTTGTTTTTGTGGTATGCTATGTCGGATGCAAAGTAGGTATATTCCCCTGTGCTCCTTTTTATAACCCGATCTTTATCATCACCATAATAGGTAGATCTAAACCATAGGGCGTTATCTTTTTCGTAAATTTCACCTTTATTGATGAGAAGATCTACAGTTTTTTCGACTTCATGATTATCATAAAGGGATTTTTCACTAAACCAATTATCAAATTCAACACGAAAATCTCTAAGATCTTCCTCTATTCCGTCAAGTATTGATTTTACACCAATTTCGAAACACTTTTTTATGCCGTAATCTTCATCCTCCAATAATGTATCGTTGAACCTCTGGGCAATATCCTTTGCTATATCGATTATATAGTCACCCTTGTAGCCATCATCTGGAAATGGAAAATTTTTATTAAAGAACTCACAATAGCGGGCATAGATGCTTAGAGCCAGATTATTCATCTGGTTTCCAGCGTCGTTAATATAGTACTCTTTGAATACATCAAAACCTGAGATTTTTAATAGTCTAGCAACAGTGTCACCGTATGCAGAGCCTCTACCGTGTCCTATATGTAAAGGTCCGGTTGGGTTCGCGCTGACAAACTCCACCATTGCTTTTTTGCCTTTGCCGATATCTTCTATATTAGAATAAGGGTTTTTTAAAAAGTTTTTTAGAAAGTTGTGATATACAGCTGGTGAGAGGAAAAAATTTATGAAACCGGGTTTAGCAACTTCTACTTTAGAAAAGGAATTTTTATCTAACTTCGATACAATCTCTTCTGCAATCTCTATAGGATTTTTTTTCAGCTTTTTACTTAAGACAAAAGCCACATTTGTTGCAAAATCACCATTTTCAGCTTTTTTGGGTATTTCCACAATGTAATCTATGGTTTCATTATAGAATGATAATATTGCTCTATCTAATGCGTCTTTTATAATATGTTCCATTATTCCTCCAATCTTTTTGTGCTGGTATTTTATTATAAATTGATATCATTTGCAATAGTTTTGAACTCCATTAGACGATATCAATTTTTGTTAGTGTAAAACTGTTTTTATACGGGTCAAAAATATTTCTATAAAAGAGTGGTTTTATATACTTTGGTACAACTGAATAGTAGTACTCGCAGTATTTTTTGTCAAACTCTTCAGCGCATCTAAATTTGCTTCTGTTGCTCTGAATCAGATAAAGTAAGTAGGGTTTATACCCAAGCTGTATAGATTCCTTTAGCACCTGTAGATGTTCAAGCCCCCTTTTTGTTTTTGCATCTGGGAACATGGCGTATTTATCATCAAAAAGTGATACAGATTTAACTTCAACAAGTATAGGTCCTTGAAAGGATTCTATATAAAAGTCAAGTCGTTTATTGAGGAGTCTATATTCATGCTTTATCTCAAAGTATGGTTGAAATTCTATAATAGAACCATTTCTTATATGCTCATAAACTATGCTGTTTACCTTTATAGTATTGGTATGAATCCATTGATCCTGGATATAGATCCCTTCGAGGGTGTACTTTAGGGATCTTTTAGGGTTAAGGCTTTCGGAAAAGCAAACGGGAGCACCTTCTACAAGAAGATTTTTCATAGATCCAGTGTTTGGATTGTGGCAAACTATGATCTTTTGGTTCCATTCCACTTCGACAAAAAATCTTTTATATCGCTTGACAAATCTACCAAAATATAGCATATCACCTTTTTCTGGAAATAATTTTAGAATATATTATAATCATTTATATGAAAATTCAAACCAAAAAGAATCTGTTTATAAAGATAGTTTTTTCAATAGTGTTAACTATCTGTCTTTTGTTGCTATTTATAGGTTTATACGACTATCTATCTTATCGATATTTTACTGAAAAACAGAAGTATAATCAGCTAAGATACATGGAAACAGTCTCATATTATAACATTGTAAAAAGACAGGTTAAGTTCTATAATGATATATTAAACGTTTCCGACTACATAAAAAAAAATGATTTTACACATAGCGAGATAAATAGTTACGATCTGGCTTTAGCTATAGTGAAGGAAGCTTATGTAAAAAAGTTGGATCCGTATCTTGTTTTAGCTATAATAGAAGTTGAAAGTGATTTTAGATATAATAGTGAATCTATCAGGGGTGCTAAGGGGCTTATGCAGATAAAAAGCGATACTGCAAGATATATAGCTTTGAAAGAGGAGATCAATGCATCCACATCAAAACTCAAGAAGGATCCTTTGATGAACATAAAGCTGGGAGTTGCTTACTACAGCTATCTTTTGGATAAATTTAATGGCAATCATAAGTACGCCTTAGTTGCATATAATCTGGGTGCTAATAAGGTATTTTCTCTGATGAGTCAAAGGATAAACCTACCTAAAGGTTACTATAACAAAGTGGTCAAAAAGTACAGAGAGATTACAAAATTTTATGGACAAAAACAGGAAGATATATAATTTTTAGTTTTGTGTATCAAAAAAGAGAATCGATTTGTATTTTGATCCTTTGTAGGAGAACTCTATCTTGATATACCAGCGCTTATCCAGCAAAACGCATTTTGGCAAAACAAAAGTTGCTGTAGTAAAACCGTTTACAACAGCGGGTTTGTAGATCAAGTTCCCCATGTCCATTTTCATGTTTAATTTTATAGTAAGATCATTTATATCTATATAATTGTTGTTTTTCATAAATTTTAAGTGTATTGTATGATATTGTAAAGATTTTATAGGTCTTGGTGTGATGTTTGCAAAGATTTTTATATCCTTTTCGACGATTTCAACACTTTTGTGGGTGAGATCCCTCTCAGGGAAGTAGGGTATTGTAAAAATTTCGCCTGCCCAAACCTGCTTGCAAAAAAGTGCAATAAGTAATATCAGTTTTAGAATAACCATACACCATTTACCAAAAAGTATCTTAATACTACTACATAGAGGATTAGACTGTAACATATATACATCAAAAAGCTGTATGTTGTCCAGTTTTTAAAGTCTATTCCGAAGAAAAAAAACATAAAATATCTACCGATCCCAAGAGCTGTGCCTGAAAGAAGCAGTATATATATAACATATCCGATATAAAAATACTCTTTTTGTATTAAACAAAATGGACACCTGTGAGCTGGCTCTTGATATATGTATGGGGAGTGAAAGGTTATGATAAGAGTGAGGGAAACAATAAAAAAGAGGGTGGATATCAGTCCATAGATTGCTGGTTTATTAAAAGTAAAGGAGAAAATGAAAAGTAGGCAAAGATGGATTAAAACAAGATATTGTGGTTTTATACCTAAGAGCATTTTTAGTGGTCCTTCTTCGCTGAAAAGTGTCCCACAACAGGATACAATTTTGTTGGGATCAATATTGTAAAGGACAATGATCTCAAACAAAAACTCTACAATAATAAGTGTTGATAAGATGATCAAAAAGATAAGTTTAACCTTTGTATAGGGTGGGTTTGGGTATGTTAGATCTATTTTGTGGAGTTGGGTCCAATAGAAGACCAGGAATATGACTATTATTTTTAAAAATATAAGGTAATAGCTCGGTGGATAGGCGTTGTGAGAGCCTATGGCACACATGGCACCGGGGATAAACTGGGAGATTTCGTCCATTATGTAAAAGTATAAAAAGAAAAGGATTATCTTTATTGTAAAGGAAACATAAACATAGCTACTTATCAAGTAGATTTTTTTTTCAATCTCAAACTGTTTGTTGTTATGTATTTCGCTATTAAATTGTGTGATATTGTAGAGGGACACCGGTAGAACTAAGGCAAAAGAGATTGCTAATAGAGCATCGAGAAATATAAAGATCAACATTTCAGGGGATGTGTACATTTAACTGGCCATCCTCCAGAACATACGAAATACTAAAAGGATACCTGAAGATGATCTCATCATGACTTACGATTAAAATAGTTTTTCCATTGCGGTTGAGTTCCTGTAGTATATTCATCAACTCCTTTGAAAGATTGTTGTCAAGGTTTGAGGTTGGTTCATCAGCAAGGATTATTGGGGGATCATTTGCGAGTGCCCTCATTATGGTGACTCTTTGCTTTTGCCCACCGGACAATTTCCATGCTGGTGTCTCAAGAAATTTTTCCATATCGAATCTTTTTGAAACCTCTAAGATAGTGTTCTTTATATATTGAAAATCATTCTTAGTGGGTATCATGGATAGAAGTACATTCTCAAAAACTGTAATATCCTCTAACAGGTGAAACTGTTGGAATATAAAACCGATTTTTTTTCTTCTATACTCTGCGGAGAATGGATCGGATAGCTTAGTGATGTCGATATTATCTACGACGATCTTTCCAGTTGTGGGTTTGTCGAGAGCTGAAATCAGATTTAAAAGGGTTGTTTTGCCACTACCGCTCCGCCCCTTAATGAGGACAAAGCTTCCTCTTTCGATATTTAAGTTGATATTATTAAGAGCTGTGATTTTCTCCCTTTTGCTTGTATATACTTTTGAGATCTTTTCAAGGGTTATGATATGTTTTTCCACTACTTTACTCCACTATTTGCTACCTCTTTTGTGATGGCTTTCCATACCGGATAGATTGTGGATAGGATATAGGGGATGAGAATAAGTAAAAAAATTGTTAAGATAGAATGTGTGTTTATATGATGAGGTAGTTTTGACATTATTCTTAGTTCAGAAAAGCCTAAAAGAATACCTTTAAAAATAGGTGCATCACTTATAAAAACGTAGCAAAATGATAAAACAAAGGATAGTAATAATGAAAAGGTTACTAAAAAGAAGGATTCAAACACCTTTAGTTTTATAATATCGGAGATAGACCATCCTAATGCTCTTAATATTGCCATTTCCCTTTGTTCGCCAGAAAAACCTACGATTCTATCTAAATTTATTATGCAAAGTACGATTATAGCACCAATGATAATGAGGGTGAAAAAGCTTTTTTCAAAGAAAAAGAGCTTTTTATAGTTTGTTTTTATATCGTTTTTGGTTATGATATTGAGATAGGGGTAGTGTTCTTTTATTTTGGCGGCGATTATGGGTATTTCGTTTTTATTAGGTATGTTAAGGACGATGTCTGTGCAGAAGTTTTCGGGGATATTTAGTAGTTTCCTGACTGTTTCAATCGGTACAAACATTACATCTGAAAATCGGTATTCATCGTTTATAAAGTCGATGATTGTTAGCTCCAGTATCTTCCCATTGATGTTTGTAAGGTAAGCCTTTTCTTTATAGCCAATCTGTTCAAACGTATGTTTAATGGAGTTACCCACAATAGCTGTATTTTCTTTGAATCTGTTTTTATCTACGGAGTTTGACAGATGTTCTAAAAATAATGAAAATTGGTTTTCATAAGGATCTAATCCAATGATGGTGATTATCGATTTATTGTATTCAAAGATGTAGTATCCCCAATACCTTTTGGTCACTTTTTCCACACCGGGTATTGAAATGAGGTTGTCAGCTAACTCTGTATTTATGAGCTGTTCTTTTCCGCCACTCATGTTTTGAAGTACTATGTCTGGTGCCTCTTCTAAATAGGACTTGTGAATATATTCGATACTATCTGTAACTAACATAATTGTAAAGAGGGTGAAAGATGTAAGGGTAATGGATATAAGATAGAATAACGATTTTGTTCTATATCTAAATATGTTTTTTATGGCTTGAAGGATTATGTATAGATAGTATTTCATTTAACGTTTTGGTAAACTATTTTGTTTGGATAATAAGTAAAGATAATATCGTTTGAGTAGAAAAGACCTATTGGCTCAAAAAAAAGATGATCATAGCCTCTGGAAAAAAGCTTCTGCGGGGTGCTAAGGCTTAAATGTCTGATGGAGTTATGTTCAGTATTTAAGGCAATATCGTTAAAATAGAGGGATCCTGTTTTGAGTGAAAAAGGTGGCTTAAAACTGTTACTGCCACCTTTTATAATGGTTATTGTTATAAGAAGAAAGATTGTATAAAGTAATATAGATATTGAAACCTTTTTACTTATCAAGGTCATATACAAGTTTTTCTGTAATGTCTGCAAACTTTAATATTTTTTTACCGTTGTGGTCTTTTAAAAAGCTCTGGGCTGAGGATTCATGTTCAAAAGGTATGAGTTCGTTCCCCATAGGTCCTATCACATTGCTACCAATTATAAAATAGGCATCTTTAGCGTTGATGGCTTTTTGTGTGTAGTAATCTGTAACTAAAATGCTATTTATCATGATATTGGAATATTTTTTATTCCATTTCTCTGGGTTAAAAAAGAATTTGAAAAAATCTTTCACCCCATCGAAGTATAGTTTACCAGTTTCGTTTTTGAGGGTATATGATATCTCCACTGCCCACTTAGGGTATTTATATACAAACATGCCACATACAGGGCACTTGGCATCTTTTGGGATTTCAATTGTTTTAACGCTTGTTGGGCTCTGGCTTTTGAGCCTTTTAAC
The DNA here is from genome assembly GCA_026415135.1 of Calditerrivibrio sp. Taxonomy (NCBI): domain Bacteria; kingdom Pseudomonadati; phylum Deferribacterota; class Deferribacteres; order Deferribacterales; family Calditerrivibrionaceae; genus Calditerrivibrio; species Calditerrivibrio sp. The sequence continues at coordinate 138,336 of JAOAHS010000037.1, forward strand.
CTCCCACAGGTATAGGGCTACGGCTTGGAGTTGTCTTTCATTTAGGTCTTTGCAAAGTTTATTAGCGAAAATATCTGCTTTTAGTTCATTGATTCTGTCGTATTTTGATGGCTCTATATCTGGAATACATTTATCCTTAAATAGTTTTTCCCCCATTGGATACATTTCTGATTCTTTTTTCTTTTGGGTCATTTCGTTGTCTGATTTGAGGTGTTCGTTTGCTAAAGCAAAAGCTTTCTTGAAGTCTGCAATTTCTCCGCCATATATCTTTTGGAACTCCTCTGCATCCTCTTTCTTAGCAAAGGCGATTTTGCTTATCTTAGACATGGTCCCGGGTATTTTACTACCGATGAGATAGTTTGCTTTATAGGCATCTATGAGCTCTTCTGTTTTCGCATCGATTACTACGGTTTTAGTGATTTTGTCCTTTATCTCAGGATAATCCACTAAGAGGCATCTTATGGAGCAGTATTGTTTTGTCGAGCCATCCTTCAAATATACACCATGACTTGTCTTGTAATACATTTTGATACTCATACCACAAATGGGGCACCAATGTTTATCAGGTCCTTTCATTATAAGAATAGGATCTTTACCCGCTTCTTTGGTGAAATCCTGGGGATAGACTACAGTAGTGAAAAAAAACAGGGCACATATCAAAATAAACAGCTGTTTCAATGTACACCTCCTTTCTTTACTTTTTTTATAAACAATATTTCTTGGCTTGTCAATACTGGAAAGGTATGAGGCATGATTTTTTATTGACAAATATATGAATATGTGTATATTTGTATAGTGGAGGTAAGTATGGATATTAAATTATTGGCTGAACAATTAAAAGTGTTGGGGCATCCTGTTAGATTAAACATTGTGATGGGGCTTTTAAATAATGAATGTTCCGTTACTAAGATAAGTGAGGGGCTTAATATGTCCCAAGCTGCTGTGAGTAGGCACTTATCTTTGCTAAGGAATTTTGATATAGTTGAGGGTAGGCGAAATGGTAATCAGATATGTTATTATCTAAAGGATACCAATATACTGAAAATGATAAAGGCTTTGATGGAGGATTAGATGAAGAGGTTTTTTGCTGTTGTTACATTTTTGGGTATCTCTTTTATGTCATACGCAGGGCAGATATCCTTTGAAGATGCAAAAAAGATATTATTGGAGAAAAATGGCATCATTAAATCTTACGCAGAAGAGCTAAACTCTTCCAAGTATCGTGTAGAGCAAGCTAAGAGCGGATTTATGCCTAAGTTGAATATATCTGAAACTTTTATAAGCAGTGATGAACCAGCCACAGCTGCTTTCTCAAAGATTTCACAGGGAAGCTTCACCTCTGCTTATATGGCTACTATGGCTGATCCTGATAGGGTGAAAAACTTTGAAACAAAGGTGGAACTGATACAGCCTATATTTCTTCAAGGGAAAGTTTATTTCGGGTTTAAACAGGCAGAAGAGATGAAAAAAGCATCTGAAAGGGTATTTGATGCGGTTAAACAAGAACTAATTTTTAATCTTATTAGAGCATATTACGGTAAGGCTTTAGCCGATAAGGGGATAGAAGTGACTGAGAAGTCCTTACAGAGGACAAAAAAGTATAGGGATATGACAGAAGAGTTTTACAAGAATGGCTTATTGGTAAAGAGTGACCTTTATGTGGCTGAGTCAAGACTCAGTTTAAATGAAAGCTATCTTGCTGAAGCGAAGAAACATTCCTTAGTGGCAGAAGCAAATTTACAGAGACTATTGGACAGCGATGAAAAATTTACTGTTATATGGAGTGATCTGCCGCTTAAGATGGATAGGAGTTTGGATGAGTTTTTACAGGCGGCACTTACCAATAGAAGGGATCTTAAAGCACTGGAGAACTATTCAAAAGTTCAGGAGATGGAGTATAAGAAGAGCAGTTGGAGCTATTACCCTGAGGTGGTGGCCTTTGCAAACTACAAGATGAACGATTCCTCATTTTTAGGAGACTCTGGCAAAGGCTTTACAGTTGGTGCTATGGTTAATTTCAATATTTTTAGTGGTTTTAAGGATTTAAACAAGATAAAAGAAGAAAAGAGTAAGAAAATAGCCCTTGACTACAGGATAGTAGACAAAAAAAATGAGATCAAATCTGAAGTAAAGGATGCTTTCTATGCTGTGCAGGCAGCTGAAAAGAAGATTGAGGCCATGAAAAAGTCTTTAGATGCTGCCTATGCTGCTTTGAACATAACAGAGAATAGGTTTAAAGAGGGCTTGGCAAAGGTAACTGATCTTTTGGATAGAGAAGTAGATGTAAAAAATGCAGAACTTGCTCTTTATAATGCTGAATATGAGCTTTTAGAGAGTAAAGCAAGGCTTTATAAAGCTGCTGGTATACTCGAATAATAAAGAAATTTAGGAGGATATAGATGATCAAATATTTATCATTAATTTTAGTAGCTTTTGTGATTGCTTGTGGTGGAAGTAAGGATGAAAAAAAGAACCAACCACAACCCCAGACCCACAAGGTGGCATTTTATCAGGTGACAAAGGAGCAGGTCCCTGTTGTGAGGGAGTTTTCTGGTACTGTATCTGCTGAAGAGATGGCATCCATCGGTCCGAAAGTTATGGGGTATATAACAAGGATAAACTATGCAGAAGGGCAGAGTTTCAAAAAGGGTGCAGTATTGGTTGAGATCAGTAGCCCTGAAATACTCGAAAAGGTAAAGTTTGCAGAAGCTACTGTAGCTGAGGCTGAGAATGCAATAGCTCAAGGTGAGATAGGTTTGAAGCTGGCTCAGGATCAGCTAAGACAGGCTGAAGCCCAGTATGAGCTTGCAGAAAAAACATATAAAAGGTACAAAAATCTATTGACTACTGAAAGCATCAGTAAACATGAATTTGATCAAGTGGAAGCCCAATACAAGGTTGCCCTTGAGGGTAAAGCCTCTGCAGAAAGGGCAGTTAAATTGGCTCAGGAGAGGATAAATCAGGCAAAGACTAAAAAGAATCAGGCTTTGGCAGGTAAAAATGAGGCTTTGGCTTACTCAAGCTTTACAAAGATTGTAGCTCCTTTTGATGGAGTAGTGTTGGAGAAACTTATAGATGTGGGGAATTTGGCTGCACCTGGACAGCCGGTAATAAAAATAGGAAGTAACAGAAATGTGATATATGCAAATATATCAGAATCTATGTTTGGTAAGGTAAAAGTGGGGCAACAGATCAATGTTAAGTCAGAAAGTCTTAATAAAGATTTTACTGTTAAAGTACTTGAGATATCTCCTAATATCGATCCAGCAACAAGAAATTTTAAAATAAAGCTTTCTTCCGATAAAAGTTTGCCAGTAGGAGCCTATGTGACGATAAGCTTACATGATGGAACCAAAGAGGGTATATTTATTCCTAAAAAAGCGATTGTGACGAGAGGTCAGATTGTAGCTGTATTTGTAAACAACGGTGGTAAGGCTGACATGAGGATTATTAAGACAGGCGAAGAGCGTGATGGAAAAGTAGAAGTGTTAAGCGGACTTTCTGGTAATGAGAAAATAGTGCTTGACAAGGTAGATATGATAAAGACAGGTGATATGTTGGAGGGCTAAATGGAGCTTTTTGATAAAGAAAACAGGGTATGTAAAGTAGATCCAGAGAAAGAGGTTGAGATCGTCAAGTATGGCTTAGCAGAAAAGCTTGCCAAAGCTTTCTTGAGGTCAAAAATAACCCCTCTTCTGGTTATAGCGACACTTTTTATAGGGATAATGTCTGTAATTTTTACACCAAAGGAAGAAGAACCTCAGATAATAGTACCGATGGTAGATATATTTGTTCCATATCCTGGAGCTAAAGCTAAGGATGTGGAGAAGAAGGTTGTTGAGCCTTTGTCAAAGCTTATGTGGGAAATTCCAGGTGTAGAATATGTATATGCCACTGCTATGAATGACGTTGGAATGGTAACTGTCAGATTTAAAGTAGGTGAAGATGAAGAAAAGAGTATCACAAAACTGAAAACAAAGATCGATTACAACATGGACAGAATGCCCCAAGGGGTCATGATGCCCATTATTAAAAAGATGTCTATAGATGATGTCCCCCAGTTATCCATTACCTTTTATTCGAAAGATTTGGAAGGTTCTAGGCTAAGGGATATTGCTGCTGAAGTGGAGCAGAGGATAAAGGAGATAGAGGATATTTCAGAAACTAAGATAATAGGTGGATACAAGCGTATCATAAAGATCGAACCCAATATCAATACCCTAAAGGCTTATAATTTGGATCTATTTAGATTGTATGGTGCTTTGTCTATGTCAAATCTATCGCTAAATGCAGGTGAGATAACTGACAAGGACAAGAATATCTATGTATCTGGTGGAGGATTTTTTAAATCAGCTGAAGAGATCGGTAATGTAGTAGTATCTGTTTTTAATGGTAAAGCAGTTTATTTAAAAGACGTAGCAAAAGTGTCCGATACCACAGAAACACCTGAGCAATATCATTTGATAGGCTTTAATCAGGCACAGACCACGGACAAGTTTCAGGCTGTGACCCTTTCCATTTCAAAAAGAAAAGGGAGCGACTCAGTTGTGGTTTCTGATAAGGTTTTGGAAAAAATACAAAGCTTGAAGGGTTATGTGATACCATCAAATGTTGAAGTAAAAATCACAAGAAACTATGGTGAGACAGCCTATGAAAAGGTAAAGACGCTGATGGAACACCTTATAGGTGCCATTGTAGCGGTTATTATAGTTATGACCATTACTATGGGTTGGAGAGCGGGGTTGGTTGTTTTTGTCGCTCTGCCTGTGACCTTTGCTTTGACACTTTTTGTTTACTATATGTTTGATTATACCCTGAATAGAGTTACACTTTTTGCTCTGATTTTTGTGGCCGGTTTAGTGGTGGACGATGCCATAATAATTGTGGAAAATATGGAAAGACATTTTAAAATAGCCAAAAAGAACCTGCTAGAAAGAGCTATAAGAGCAGTTGGGGAAGTGGGTAACCCAACGATTTTAGCCACAATTACTGTAATTGTTGCTATATATCCAATGGCGTTTGTAAGGGGTCTTATGGGGCCTTATATGAAACCTATGCCTATTGGGGCTTCTTTGGCTATGATATTTTCACTATTTGTTGCCCTAATTATAACACCATGGCTTGCTTATAAACTCCTTGCAGGACATACAAAAGTGGAGCATGAGGTAGATGAAGAGGAGTATATAAAATCTACCAAATTGTACAGGGTGTACAACAAAATTTTGGTTCCACTTATGGAAAAGGTATCATATAGGGTTGTGTTTACACTTATAATGTTGGGCTTGTTTTTCGGTGCTTTTATATTTATTCCCACAAAGCTGGTCGTTATGAAGATGTTACCGTTTGATAATAAAAACGAATTACAGATTATCATAGATATGCCAGAAGGAACTCCACTGGAAAAAACCACATGGGTAGCAAATGAGATTGGTAACTATCTTAGTACGGTAAAAGAGGTGGAAAACTATCAGATATATTCAGGTATAGCGGCACCACATAACTTTAATGGGCTTGTGCGTCACTATTTTCTAAGAAAAGGTGCTAATGTAGCTGATATCCAAGTAAATTTTGTGGACAAGTCTAAGAGAAAGTTACAAAGCCATGACCTAACTAAACTTTTAAGGGAGCCGGTGCAAAAGATAGGTGCTAAGTATGGTGCGAACATAAAGATGGCCGAAATACCGCCCGGACCTCCAGTCTTATCCACATTAGTTGCCGAGATATATGGTCCCACGGAGGAGGATAGAATAACAGCAGCCAAAATGATTAAAGAGGTTTTTTTGAAAACAGATGGTGTGGTTGATATAGATTGGTATGTGGAGGACGATCTTAAAGAATATGAATTTAGTGTCAATAGGGAAAAGGCTGCCTTAAACGGTATCTCCACAGAGATGTTATCTAAGACACTGTACATGGCTTTATCTGGTATGAAAGTGGGGCTTTTGCATAACAGTGAAAATAGAGAGGGTGTGGACATTGTTATAAAACTCCCTGAAGAACAGAGGAATAAATTGGATATTATAAAAGATGTAAACATAGTATCCATGACTGGAAGAATGGTGCCAATGAGTGAGCTTGTGACAATTAGGGAAAAAATAAAAGACAAACCTTTGTATTCAAAAAATAATCTACCTGTTGTATATGTTGTGGCAGATGTGGCTGGCAAAGAGGAAAGTCCTGTATATGCAATGTTAAAAATGAAAGGTGAGATAGCCAAACTTAGGTATAAAGGTGAGGAGATAAAACAATACTGGACAGGTATGCCAGAAAAGACAGATAAGGTCTCTATGAAGTGGGATGGTGAATGGCAAGTGACTTATGAGGTGTTTAGAGATCTTGGGCTTGCTTTTGCTGCGGTTATAATTATAATGTACTTTGTACTTGTTGGTTGGTTTAGATCCTTTGTTACACCAATTATCATGCTCATACCGATACCTTTGAGTTTGCTTGGTATTATACCGGGGCATTTCCTCTTTGGTGAATTCTTTACTGCTACCAGCATGATAGGTTTTATAGCTCTTGCAGGGATTATGGTGAGAAATGCAGTACTTTTGATAGATTTTATAGAAGCTAGTATAGAAAAGGGTAAAGACATAAAAGATGCTGTGGTTGAGGCTGGGGCAATTAGGACTAGACCAGTTGTTTTAACAACAATTGCTGTTATAACAGGTGCATTGTTTATGTTGCCAGATCCTATTTTTGCGGGTCTTGGTGTTTCTTTGATCACTGGGGCTGTGGTATCAACGATACTTACCCTTGTTATTATACCGCTTACCTACTATTTTTACCATATATGGTTCGGAAAGGAAAAATTTTATCAGGAGGTGTGATATGACAGTAGAAAGATGGATTAGAGTGTTTGCAGGTTTTTTTGTAGTGGTATCGACACTTTTAGGTTTATTTCACAATAAATGGTGGTTTGCGTTTACAATATTTGTTGGATTAAACCTTTTTCAGTACGGATTTACAAATTTTTGCCCATTAGCTAAGATATTAAAAGCAATTGGAATAAAAGAACAATAATGGTTTTTGCCCCAGCCAATTGTAAATGGCTGGGGTATCATTAAAATTTTGTTATTTTGCATTACAGGAGTTATTGTTATATTTTCCTAAAGCTATTCTACCATAAGATATTACTACGCAGTCATAAGCTGAGTCTGAAATTTCTTTTGCTCTGATGTGCCCCTGGTAGTCTGCAAAACCATTTTTATCAAATCTAAAAATATCGTTAGAGCCATTGCTTGAAGGTATAAAAGGGTTTTGTAGTTTGAGTTGAAGAATGTAACCATTTGTTATGTTTGAATCGTTGTCCATTATAGCAGTGGTATTATCAGGACCTAATATTCTTATTATTTTGTTTTCTTTTTCTGTAAAACCAAGCACCCTGGCTTGTATGGCTAATGAATATAAGTTGTAAGTATCGTTTTCGATGGAGACTTTTTTGGATAATTTATTATAATAATAAACACTAACGCCGATTATAAGTGATAAAATAAATATTACAATTATTAACTCCAAAAGTGTCATCCCTCTTAACATAAAAAAGTATTACTCTCCGTATTATATAATAGATTATACAAATTTGTGTAAATATATTCAAGTGTTTTTAGTCATTTATTAGAGTTTTATCCAACAGATGTTTTTTACATTTTTATCATTACTATCAAACTCTATACCCACAAGGTATATATCCTTACCCATTGAAAGATATTTCTCATAATACCTTTTACCCTTTATTTGCTCCAATGCCCCACCCTCATCAACCTTAAACTCCATCATATACACCACATCTGGAAATATAAGCGTCAGATCTATCCTACCTTTATTCGTAACATCCTCTCCTATCACCTCCACACCCATACCCTTCATGTACGCATAAAACACTGACACATAATAACCCTCCCTCTCATACATCCGGTTATGC
>JAOAHS010000038.1 GCA_026415135.1 Calditerrivibrio sp.
CAAATACCATATACTTATGACACGCAGAACAAACCATCTCAAAAACCACAGCGGTGAAATTTCCTTCCCAGGAGGCAGCAAAGACAAAAAGGATGTTACATTTTTTGATACAGCTATAAGGGAAATGGAAGAGGAGGTAGGCATAGATAAATCCTACATAGAGATCATAGGAATCTTGCAGGATGAGTTTAGCGTAACCTATTACACCGTTAAACCAATCGTTATTTATATAAATAATTTCCATGAAAATATGCTCAGATTAGACACAAATGAAGTTGAGAAAGTGCTTTTAATACCATTAGACTTTTTTTTAGATGGATCACATGAATGGAGAGAACTATGGTTAAGGAATAACGAAAAACACATAAATTTCTTTTATAATTTCAACGGTGAAATAATTTGGGGCCTTTCTGGGAGAATTATCAAAACGTTCATCCAGTTAGTAAAGAAATGCACCATCTCTAGTAAGCTACTAACCCCAAAAAAGTTAAACATCACAACACTCAAACCCAATGCAACCTAATAAAATTAGGTCGACAAAAATATTGTTGAAAAATATCTTTTTATAATATAATCAATATGGAGGTTGTATATGAGAATAGAATACGGCAGTAAAATAATAAAAACCCTCAGAGTAAAAATAATTGATAAACCAGGATATCTTGGTAAGCTTGCCATGAAGGTTGGGGAACTTGGCGGGATGTTTGGTGAAATCAAAACTGTTCACATAGGCAAAGATTATAAGGTCAGAGATCTCGATGTCTATTTCTCTAACAAAGAGGAAGTAGAAATAATATGTGATGCCATCACAAAGTTAGATGGCATAGAACTTATAGAGATACGGGATATAGTTCAAGAGGTACACGAAAATGGTAAGATAGAGATAGTACCAAGAGTTAGAATAGATTCGGTAGATGATCTGAGATTAGTATACACACCCGGTGTAGCTTCTATTTGCAAACTTATACAGGAAGAACCAGAGCTCGCAAGAAAATTTACAACGATAAGCAATAACGTAGCCATTGTAACAAATGGAACTGCAATATTGGGCTTGGGAGATATTGGACCGGTAGCAGGTATGCCGGTTATGGAAGGGAAATCCCTTTTATTTAAGATGCTGGCAGGGATAAACGGCTACCCAATACTTATTAACAGCAAGGATCCGAAAGTGGTTATTGAAACAGTAAAAGCAATTGCACCTACTTTTGGTGCAATAAAACTTGAGGATATAAAAGCACCAGAGTGCTTTGAAATTGAAGAGACACTGGATGCTGAACTGGATATCCCAGTAACCCACGATGACCAGCATGGTACAGCAGTTGTTGTTCTTGCTGCCCTTTTGAACATTGCAAAGTACACATTTATAAATCTTAGAGACTCCTCTGTTGGTATCATTGGTCTTGGTGCAGCAGGTAGTGGCATTCAAAAATTGCTGTCTGCATACGGTATCAAAAAGATATACGGCACAGATCTAAACCCAATAATGAAAAAGCTTTTTGAAGAAAGGGGTGGCATACCAACTGACCTGAAAGGTATCATGGAAAACTCAAAGATAGTAATCGCAACAACAGGATGCCCCAAACTAATCACTCCTGATATGATAAAGCAAGGTCAAATAATACTTGCTCTTTCCAATCCAGATCCAGAGATAGAGCCCGAGGATGCCCTGAAAGCTGGCGCTTTATACGCTGCAGATGGCAAAGCAATAAACAACGCTTTGGCATTTCCGGGGCTTTTTAAAGGAGCTTTAAAGGCAAATGCAAGAACAATAAATTCAAGAATGAAAATAGCTGCAGCCCATGCAATAGCAAACCACACATTACATGGTGACTTGGTTCCAAATATTTTAAATATAAAAGTGCATGAAGAAGTTGCAAAAGCTGTGGAAGAAGAAGCATATAAATCGGGAGTAGCAAAAGTATAAACAAAACATACATATGGGGTAAAATATGCTAAATATTTCATTTCTAACACACAAAGAAATAATACAAAGTCAAACTGAAAAAAACAGAGAAAGCTTTATTGAGAAATTTTTAACAGATATAGGCGACGGTGAAAAAAACTACTATAACTTCACAAAAATAATTCTTAAGAAATTACCTGAAAACCTATTATCACATATTTCTGAAAATGATCTGATAAATTTCACAAAAGAGCTTTATAGACATCTAAATGATAGAAAAAAGAAAAAATACCATCTGAGCAGTTTCTCCGGTATTACAGAAGATTTTTTTATAGGAAACTTCTCCATCATAACCATAACAACAGACGACAGACCATTCTTAGTAGATAGCCTCAGGGAATTCTTCTATGAAATAAACCTAAATCAGCAATTCATAATACACCCAATCTTCAGCATAAAGCGAAACAATAAAGGGGAAATAATAGAATTAGGTAACCCCTACATAGGATCCTCTAATGAATCTTTCGTAATGATCTTTCTTTCAAACATCACTGGAGAGGAATTAGAAGTAATCAAAGCAGAAATAGAAGAAATTTATGAAAACATTATAGTTGTAGTCGATGATTATCCTAAAATGATAGGCTTTCTAAAACAATTAGGCCAGCATTATCAAGGCATAAATAGCGAAACATCTGATTTTATACACTGGTTAGCCGACGACAAGTTTATCATTCAAGGCATTAGAGTAATCAGCAACATAAAAAGTTTTAAGGAATATGATTTAGAACAGATGGGAGTATATAAATTTAACAGAACCACAGGTATAATACCACATCTTATAGAGGCTATTCATAAGGGTAAGATGGTCTTCCTTGAGAATTATCCCATCATAGTTGATAAAGCTCTGTACAGATCAAAGGTCAAAAAAAGAAGAAATTATGACAGGATAATATTAGTAGACAAATCAGATGGAAACTATACCATTATATCCATTATAGGTGTTTTTACAAAAGATGCACTAAAATCAAGCCCTTTGGAGATATCCATTGTAAAAAATAAAATCAAAAAAGTTGTGGAATACTTTAATTTTGTCAATGGATCCCATGATCATAAATGGCTGTTAGATATATTAGAATCATTTCCCAAAATAGAGATTTTCAATTTTGACGAAAAAACCCTTATAGAGGTATTAAACACAATTTTTAGTATTCAAGGGAAAAGTCAGGTTAGACTATTTTATAAAAACTTACCCCCTCAGAATCTCTATCTATTCTTAGCTATACCCACAGAAAAATACTCCTCTGAATTAGTAATGGATCTTAAAAAAGCATTTGAAACTTATTTAAATGCTAATAGTATAGATATTTCGATACGGCATGATGATCATGGTTACGAATTTATTATATTTAACTTTTTTCTAAACAACCCCGAGATATCCACAAATGATAACGCCATAAAAAACATCGTTTTAGATCTATTAAAAGACTGGGATGAAAAATTTTATGAAATATTAAACGAAGAATATGTTGGTTACGAAGCGGATAAAGTATATGACACCTATGCACATACTTTTGGAGAAAACTACAAAGTCAAATGTTCACCTAAAGAGGCATCCGATGATATAAAAAACATTACCCAATTAAATAAAAAGCACATTATATCGACACTTTATAAAGAAAATAAAAAACTTGTTGTCAAAATCTTCAGAAAAGACAGGATGTTACTTACTGATATAATGCCCATAATCGATAACATCGGGCTAAAAGTAAATGAAGAAGATATTTTTGAATTAAAACACCACAGTGAAAAGATATACCTCCACAACATCTACCTTGATTGTATAGAAAATTCAGAGATCTTCTATGAAAGCTATAAAAACTTTTTGCCAGAACTAATCGAAAATATAATAAAAGATCATGTAGAAAATGATCGTTTAAACAAACTACTGATCACAGCAGGTCTCACATTTAAGGAGGTCGATCTATTAAGAGCCTTGAGAAATTATCTTGAACAGATAAACCCCAACTTCAAAAGATCAACCATAGAAGATTCCTTATTAAACAACCCCCATATTTCAAAACTGTTTATAAACTACTTCAAGGAAAAATTCGATCCCCTTTTATCTAAAAGACATCATCCAGAGATACTCAATGAAATATACCAAAACATAGATGCAATAAAATCTGTAACAGAAGACAGGATCCTTAGGTGTTTTGCTGATATTCTTCAAACAATGGTAAGAACAAACTATTTTCAAAAACCACATAAGCACTATATCTCCTTTAAAATTTCCTCCAAAAAATTGAGCATACTACCAGATCCTAAGCCCCTTTATGAGATATATGTTCACAGTGCTAATATGGAAGGGATCCATCTAAGAGGTGGAAAAGTAGCGAGGGGTGGTTTAAGATTTAGCGATAGACATGATGATTTCAGAACAGAGATCTTAGGGTTAATGAAAACACAAATGGTTAAAAACACCGTTATAGTACCAGTTGGATCCAAAGGAGGTTTTATAGTCAAAAAAAGATACGAAGATAGAGATGAAGATAAACTCCATGTCATAGAACAGTACAAAACCTTTATAAGGGGTCTTCTTGATATTACTGATAACTACACAGGTAAAAAAGTTGTCCATCCCCAAAATGTAGTAATATATGATGAAAACGATCCATATCTTGTAGTAGCAGCCGATAAAGGAACTGCAACGTTCAGCGATATAGCCAATTCTGTTTCAATAGAGTACGGTTTTTGGCTAGGTGACGCTTTCGCCTCAGGGGGAAGTGCAGGCTACGACCACAAAAAAGTTGGTATCACCGCGAAAGGTGCATGGGAATGCGTGAAAAGGCACTTCAGAGAGCTTGGAAAAGATATACAAAAAGAGCCTTTCACAGTAATTGGTATTGGAGACATGTCCGGAGATGTCTTTGGCAATGGAATGTTATTGTCAAAACAGATCAAACTTGTTGCAGCTTTCAATCATGCACATATCTTTTTAGACCCATCTCCTGATACAACCACAAGCTATAAAGAACGACTTAGACTATTCAAGCTCCCCAGATCCTCCTGGACAGATTACAACAGGGACCTGATATCAAAGGGTGGTGGTATTTTTGAAAGAAATGCAAAAAAAATAGATCTTTCACAAGAGATCAAAGAACTCCTTAAAACCACAAAAGATACTGTAAGCGGTGAAGAACTTATAAAACTGATTCTAAAAGCAGACGTAGAACTACTTTGGAATGGTGGTATCGGAACATACATAAAAGACTCCACGGAAACCAATCTTGAGGTAGGAGATAAAGCCAACGATAATGTGAGAGTGGATGCAGAAGAGCTTAACGTTAAAGTTATTGGTGAGGGTGGTAATCTTGGCCTAACTCAAAAAGCAAGAATAAAATTCTCTGCTTTAGGTGGGAAGATAAATACAGATGCCGTTGATAACTCTGCCGGTGTAGATATGTCTGATCATGAAGTAAATATAAAAATTTTGTTAAGTAGCCTCATGAAGAAAAAACTGATTAAAGATTTAAAGGAAAGAAACAAACTTATAGCTGATCTTACAGATGATGTAACAGAATTGGTGTTAAAAGATAATTTTGAACAATCAAGGATCCTTAGCATAGAAGAGCTTAATGCTAAAGAAAATCTATTACCATATATAGAAGCAGCAAACCATCTAAAAGAAATTGGCCTACTAAAATTTGAGATTGAAAAGATCGACTTTATCAAAGAAAAAAGAATGATCACAAGACCTGAACTCGCAGTATTAATGGCATACACTAAACTTTTCCTTTTTGATAATATTGTGGAGCATGTGGATATTAACGATCCCATTCTAAGAAAACTCTATGAATCCTATTACCCAAATTCGATTATCCAAAAATACCGGGAAGAGATCTATGAACATAAGCTTATAAAAGAGATCATTGCCACCGTTTTGGTAAACCGATATATCAACCAAAACGGTATGGTAACCTATCTGCAACTTCACAACAGATACGGAAAAGATCTTTACAAGATCATGATGAGATATTTCTTCGCAGAAGAGATACTTGCTATAACACCTCTAAGAGAAAAACTCAACATTATAGATACAAAATATTCTTCAGACATACTTTACAAGGGCTTCATAGAAATAGAAAAAACATTAAATGTTGCAACCGAGTGGTTACTTAACGATTCCAATTATGAGCTACTAAAAAATAACATAGAAAGTTTTAATACAATGCTAAAATGTCTGGGTGTCCCTTCCCAGTTAGAGCTTAAGAAGCAGATAAAAGAGTTCGAAAAAGAATTTCACTCCGAACACCTTCCATCCACCTTGGTAGGTGAACTTGCTAAAATAAAATTCTCGAAATCTGTATTTGATCTGTTCGAATTGTACATAAAGGACCATTTAGACCCAGAGATAATGATAAAAAACTATTTTTACATCGCAGAAGAGCTTCATCTAAAAACCCTCAGCATACATATCAAAGCTATCAAGCCCCACGACCAATGGGATAATGTCAATAAAGACAACCTCCTAAAACGGATAAAACTTATGCAAAAAAAATTTACCCAAAAAATTACTCAAAATCCTTTGTGGTTTAAGAATGTAATAAAAAATGAAAAAAACTTTTTTACAAACTATTTCGGCTTTTTGGAATCTATAGAAAAAAATGAGAGCCTGTCGCTTGTACCATTTAATGTGATCATAGACTCTCTTGATAAAATTTTAGAGATCTGATAAAAGTATTAAAGAGGTGCTATGAAATATTTTAGATTTGCTCTATTCTTGCTAATAAACTTTATGGGGGTATCTTTGTTTGCAGCTGAAGAATTCACATTAAAAAATGGCATAAAAGTAATTTACAACAAGATTCCAAATATTAAGATAACATCGGTTCAACTCTGGATGAACACCGGATCGAGAAATGAAACAAAGGATATCAACGGTATTTCACATTTTTTGGAACATATGGTATTTAAAGGAACCAAAAGCTACGCCCCAGATGAAATAGATAGTATCGTTGAAGCTAGTGGCGGTCAGATGAATGCTGCCACGAGTAAAGATTACACTTTTTATTATATTACAATTCCCACTGAAAATGTCGAAGTTGCTTTTAATGTAATTAGTGAAATGATGTTTGATGCTAAATTTATTCCTGATGAAATAGAAAAAGAGAAACCAGTAGTCATAGAAGAGATAAAACGCAAATACGATGATCCCACCTACGATATGTGGGTCTATCTCGCAGAAACTTTACATAAAAATACCACCTATAGTATGGAAGTAATAGGAACCGAAGAAAATATTAGATCCTTTAACCAACAGAAACTGTTTGACTATTACAATAGATACTACCACCCCCACAATATGACCCTTGTTATTGTAGGAGATATAGAGTTTAACAAAGCAAAAGAACTTGCCGAAAAACATTTCAATAAATTCAAAAACGTTCCATACGGGGAGCATATTACATTCAGACAACCCCCTTTAGAAGACTCTATTATAAAAACTTTTAAAAAAGATGTAAATCAAGTCTACGGGTTAATTGCTTTTCCTGCCCCAGCAATGAATGAAAGAGATATCTATATTTTTGATCTTTTAGATGAAATCCTATCTGGGGGAGAGATGTCCATCTTAAACAAAACCATAAAAAATGAAAAAGGTCTGGTAAACTCTATCTTCGGAGGTTACTCCGGATTAAAATATGGAGGAACATTTTTAATTTTCTATACATGTGAACCTGGTAAAGAAACCCAAGTGGATAAAGAAATATTTTCTTTATTATCAAAAATCATATCAGAAGGTATAAATCCTAAGGATTTAGAATCAGCAAGAAATAGATTAAAAAGCTCTGTAATCTTCAGGAGGGAAAAAGCCTCTTCCGAAGCTGAAGATATAGGGTATTCCTATGCTCTTGGAATGGAATGGTACTATAAAAACTTCATTGATGGTATCAACAAAGTTAAGACTGAGGAAATAAAAAATTCATTGGTAGAAATACTAAAAAACAACTCAATTATGATTAAGACAACACCAAAGTAATATGAGTTTATTAGCTGTAGAAAATGTCACTAAAAGATATAGATACTTTGACACATTTTTCAAAAGATCTTCTGACTATATAGTAGCTTTAGATAATATCTCCTTCTCCTTAGAAAAAGGTAAGTGCCTTGGTATTGTTGGGGAATCTGGTAGTGGTAAAACAACATTAGCTAAAATAATAGCAGATATTATCAAACCAGATGCAGGTAAGGTATATTTTCTTGGATCAGATATCTCTGATCCCAAAAAACACAGGGACTACCGCAAAAATGTCCAATTTGTTTTCCAGGACCCTTACCTAAGTCTTAATCCAAGGCTAACAATCCTCTCTGCTTTTAGTGATATATTAAAAGAACACACTGCTCTTAATAAAAAAGAGATCCACACCACTATTATAAGCCAACTTCAAAAGGTTGGTTTAGAAGCAGAACATATTCACAGGTATCCCCATCAGTTTTCAGGAGGACAAAGACAGAGATTAGCCATAGCAAGAGCTTTACTATTGAATCCAGCTATAATTATAGCTGATGAACCGATAAGTGCCTTAGATGTCTCTTTAGCAGCTCAGATACTCAACCTGCTAAAAACCCTAAAAAAAGAAGGGAAAACCATTATTCTAATTGCCCATGATCTTGCAGTAGTAAAATTTATATGTGATGACATATTAGTATTAAAAAAAGGTAAACTTGTGGAAGCTGGATCGAATCTCGAAATCTTCAATAACCCCAAAACAGATTATACCAAAAGTCTCATCAATGCCTCAATTGCAAAAGAAACATCCCTCAAAATTCTACAGACACCAGTATAATACCCCACCCTTTTTGTTATCTGCAAAAATACCTTTTACATCTATTAAAACTGGCATATTCATTAACGATAATATATTATCCAAACCCATATCTATAAACTCTTTGTGTTTTACAGCCAAAACCACCGCATCATAAGGCTTATATTCATGAATGTCATTTAGCATATCCAAACCATACTCATGCTTTACCTCATCATGGTAAGCTTTGGGATCGTAAATAAATGTGTTAACACCATATTCCTGAAGCTCCCTCACAATATCCACAACTTTGGTATTCCTTATATCACTTATGTTTTCCTTAAAGGTTAGACCTAAAATTAGGACCTTCGAATCTTTCACAGCTTTCCCAGCCTTAATGAGTTTTTTTACTGTTTTTTCCGCAACAAATTTACCCATGTTATCATTTATTCTCCTACCAGACAAAATCACCTCAGGATGGTACCCCAAAGCTTTGGCTTTAAATGTGAGATAATATGGATCTACCCCAATGCAATGCCCTCCAACTAAACCCGGTTCAAAACGTAAGAAATTCCATTTAGTAGCAGCTGCATCCAACACATCCTTTGTGGATATACCAACCCTATCAAAAATCAGAGCTAACTCGTTCATCAAAGCAATATTTATATCCCTCTGAGTGTTCTCTATTACCTTTGCTGCCTCAGCGACTTTTATTGAAGGTGATTTGTGTATACCAGCTGTAATAACCCCTCCATATAGATCAGCAAGGAATTCTAATGTTTCGTTTGTGTCACCAGCTACAACCTTTTTGATTTTATCAATAGTATGTAACTTATCCCCAGGGTTGACCCTTTCTGGTGAATAACCTACATTAAAATCTTGCTTCCACCTAAGTCCACTTTCCCTTTCAAGCACTGGGACACACTCCTCCTCTGTAAGACCAGGATAAACAGTGGACTCATAGACAACTATTGTACCTTTTTTCATATACCTACCAACTGTTTTTGATGCGGAAAGAATAGGTTTAAGATCTGGGATGTTATATTCATCAACAGGGGTAGGAACTGTCACAATAATAACTTTTGCTTTAGCAATATCTTTAGGATTGTTCGTAAACATTATGCCACATCTTTTTAAAACATCACAACTAACCTCTTTCGTTCTATCATAACCTCTTTTAAGTTCCTCTATTCTGTTTTCATTTATATCAAAACCTATAACGTTATATCTACGATCAAAAACCTCCGCCAAAGGTAAGCCCACATACCCCAACCCAATAATAGCTATACAATCATCACCATTCTTTTCAAAAGATTTCAGATTATACATATATCTACTCCATTATTATTTTAATTATAAAAGCTACGACTACACCCGTAATAACACCATCAATAAAGGCCCATACAACCCCTTTTAAAATACCACCAAATGTGTCAGGTTCGAAACCCTTGTAAACTGTTTTAATGAGATTTACAAAATTAATCAATCTATTTTTTTTATACAAAAAAACAACCCAAAGAAATAAAAACACATTAATTAAACCAAAGTAAAAAATAAGTTTGTTATAAAAATCCAGCATATCATTTCAACCTTTTCAACATCATATCAAACAGTCTCTTTGCTAAATCAGGATCACAGTTATGCCCTCCTAAGACCACACCATCTTTATTTTCCCCATGAAAATCGCTACCAACTCCCATCAAAAATCCATACTCTTTTGCTATTTTGTTATACTTTTTAATATCATCCCCATTATGCAATGAACAATAGACCTCAATACCATCAACCCCTATCTTCCTTAGAATACTGTAAAATCTTTCTTCATCTTCTAAATCTAAGGTGACAGGATGAGCTACGAAGGACAATCCACCAGCATTTTTTATAACTTCATTGGCTTCCTCTAAACTCAAACGTTTTTTAGGAGTATACAAAAACTTACCTTTCCCCAGATATTTTTCAAAAGCCTCATCGATTGATTGTACTATACCTTCTTTAATAAGATACTTAGCAATATGTGGCCTACCTAATTCACCATAGTTATCCAAAGATATCTCATCTTCAGTAACCTTTCTACCCAGCATCTCTGAAAGCTTTAGCAATATATGACTGTTTCTTTCTCTTCTATAAAGTTTCAACTGTTTCAAGGTTTCCACAAGATTATTATCCCCTTCATCCACAAATAGCCCAATTAAATGAAACGTCCCTCTATCCCAATTGATACTAATCTCCAAACCTGAAACTCTTTGGATATTTGTGGGGCAAGCCTTAAAATCTCCTATCCCATCTATAGTATCGTGATCAGTAAGAGCAAGTATCTGTAAACCTTTTTTTTCCGCTAATAGAACAAGCTCTTCTGGACTCAAAGTCCCATCCGAATACTTTGAGTGACAATGCAGGTCCACCATTAACTTTTCTCCTTGATTATAAAATTTTTTATAATATAATAACCTTATGGGTATTATCCAATTTACACTATATAAAATTTTTGTCAACGCAATAGGATTGGGCATATCAGCTTTCCTTTTCAAACATGTTAAAGTAGAATCCTTCGGGTACGTTATCTTAGGTGGATTTGTTTTATCTTTAATGAATTTTTTAGTTAAACCCTTTCTTATTTTAATTACCTTTCCTTTTCACCTATTGACGCTTGGATTGTTTTATTTTATAGTAAACGCTCTTATCATACTTTTAGTTTCTGCTTTAGTAAAAGGTTATTATGTGGATGGATTATGGACAGCTGTAGGTGTGAGCATTGTAGTAAGTTTAATCAATATCTTATTTGATATATTTTATGGTAAACCAAAAATCGACATTAAAGTTAGGAAATTTTAAACATGGGTTTAGATGTAAAAGAGATTAAAGATGATTTAGAAAGATTTGAAAATCTCATAAAGATGATCAATTTTGATTATGAAAGGTTCTTTGCTAAAGTTCTAAAACACCCACCAGTAGTATATGAAAGAGAAGTCAATAAAATCATTGCAAAATACAATCTAAACCAGATCACTAATACAACGTTAAGATTTAAATTTAATAATCTTGTTGCAAGATATCTCACCTTCAGGGACAAATGGAATAAAAAGATGTTGGAATACGAAGGTTTGAAAAAAACTCCGATAGAATTCAAAAAAATCATCGAAGAGATTGAAAAACCGGAGTTGCAAAAGACATACGACTTTTCAGATCAACTCACTAAACTACCAGATCATATCAACAAAGCAAAGATTCAAGAAATCATATTGGATAAAATAAAACAATACCAATCAAATGGTTATAATCACTTTGATGTAAAAATAGAGATAGAGGAAGGAAAACCAAAACTAAGGATAAAACCGATAAAATGAAATACTACAAAATACAGTTTTATGACGCAAAAAAAGAGATCTTTACCCTAAAAGCAAAATCTGTATCTCCTACATCTTTTTTGGGTTTAATCGAAATATCAGAGATCATCTACAAAGAAGAATCAAATATTTTAATAACACCTGACGATGATAAAACAAAATTGGAATTTAAAAATGTTAACAAAACCTACATACCTATAAATCTTATTCTAAGAATAGATGAAATAATAGAGGATGAAGAAAAACCTGTATTGAGACTCGTAAAAGAAAAAAATGAATAAAATCACTAAATATATCTTCAATGAAATCTTTCCGATATTTCTACTCTCTAATATGTTTTTTATATTTGTGCTATTGTTGGACAAGGTGATCGACCTTACAGATCTAATTTTTTCTAAGAATGTCCCTTTTTTGCTCGTATTTGAGACAATTGTTTTTTATCTACCATCTTTTCTGATGATCACCATACCTACCTCTGCCTTACTTTCAGTAATGACAGCCCATAATAGATTATCGGCAGATGCCGAAATAGTTGTCATTAAATCCTTAGGGGTAAGCCCCTTTAATCTTTTTAAGCCCACATTTTATTTTGGTATCTTAGCCACACTCTTAGCATTTTTGACATCTTTTTATCTACTCCCCTATGGAAATAAACTTGCTATAGAAAACCTCAAGAGAACTCTGGAATATGTATCATTAAAAGATATAAGAGAAAAAGAATTCTACAAGGAGATTCCAGGCATAACAATATTTATAGAAAAAAAATTAAAAGAGGATCAATTTCAAAAGATAATCATAATAGATGAGAAAGGCGAAAACTTCATCATTGCAAAAGAATGTTCAGCAAAACAGGAGTTCGGTGCAATTATATTCGACCTCTACAACGGTAGCATCATCCAGGGTAAAAGTGACAAATATACAAAAATAGAATTCAAAAGATTTTATTTTGTATTCAATGTACAAAATAATTTAAACAGGGAAATCAAATCAGAGCGATTTATGTTCTTAGACGAACTCTTGAAAAAACAACATGAAAACAAAATCTATAAGTTTGAGCTCTCCAAAAGGATAGCTCTCCCATTTTCTACAATAATTATGACAGTTTTAGGACTAAATCTGGGTATTTTTTTTCACAGGAGCAATAAATCTATAAACTGGTTAATCTCCTTAGCCATCGTATTTTTCTATAATCTTATTATTCTTGCATCTGAAAATTTCTTATCTGTTCTAAACCCATACTTTGCCCCATGGATTGCAAATATAATCTTTGCTTTTGTATCCATAATCGGCATAAAAAAGGTGTTACAATGAAAAGGTTTAACAAATATTTCCTCTTATTACTTTTAAAAAATTTTATCATCTCACAAACTTTTATTTACTTTTTATATATGTTTTTTATGTTTTTCACCCAATCAAAGATGATAGCAAGATACGGAGCAAGTTTTAAAGATATCTTAATATACGATATAATAAAATCACCGGTTTTTTTAGAACATACGTTACCAATAAGCTTTATTCTATCAGTAGTTTTTACCTTTATAATTCTCATTAGAACATCGGAAATAACAGCTTATGTTAGTATTGGAGGCAATCTTTTTAGCTTAATTAGAATGCTTTTTTTATCATCACTTTTCATAAGTTTTGCAATGTTTTTATTGACAGACTTTATAGTACCTGTATCCCAGATGAAAAGTAATGAATACAAAGCAAAATATATTGAAAAAAAAGAAGAAGTAAAAGTAAGTTCATTAAACAACATTTGGTTTAGAGATGGAAATAACTTTATTCAAATAGGTACAGTAGATATAATCAATCAAAAGATTTTTGATGTAAAATTTATTGAGATTTCACAAAACGGTGAAATAACTAAAGTCAAGTTTATAGCACAAGGGGACTTCCTGAAAAACAACTTATGGGAGTTCAAAAATTATAAAGAGATAAACACATCAGATGACCCAAAGGTAACAGCAAATATATCTAAACTACAAATAGAAAACGAACTTTTCACAAAGATACTAAACTACTCTTCGATCTCTTTACCAAAAGAGCTTACAATCCAACAGTTGAAAAAGATTATAAAATTTTACAAATCAAAAGGTTTAGATTACTCAAAACATCTGAGATTCTATTATAACAAATTTGCAAATATTTTTAATGTAATCATCCTATTAATTACAATCATACCTTATATTGTTGATATTTCGAGGGGGTTTTCTTATATAAAGATAGCTACAAATGGTATTTTAGTAATATTCTCTTTTTATATACTTCAATCTACTTTTATCTCCTTAGGAAAATCAGGGGTCCTTTCACCTTTTTTGTCAAATTTTTTAACCTATTTTATATTCATATTCGTAGCAATATACGGGTACTATAAAAAGAAAAATCTATTCTTTTATAAATAATATTTACAAATCATCCAATGTAATAGGCTCACCACGTTTTATATCCCTTTTAGATACCTTACCTAATAACTCCTTGTAATATTTAGGATGTAAACCATACCCTGGTCTAATTGAACGAACATTGGATTCTGAAAAGAGATCACCTTTCTTTATATCCTCAACAGCAAAAAGGCTTCGGGCAAAAACCCTATTTTTTTCAATTTTTGGACTGATTTCATAACTTACATCCCCTAAAGATTTCTCTACTTCTCTTATAGCCTTTACCATTTCTGAAAATTGTGTTGGTTCGAGGGAAAACACCGCATCAGGCCCCCCCAACTTTTTATCAAGAATAAAATGTTTTTCAACCACCTCTGCACCAAGCGCTACAGCAGCAATAGGAACAGATATCCCCAAAGTATGATCCGATAGCCCTACCCTAACACCAAACCGACTTTTCATATCTGGGATAGTTAGCAAATTTGCCTCCTCAAGAGGTGCAGGGTATGCAGAAGTGCATTTTAAAAGTGTTATATCACTACAACCGTTTTTTCTGCAAGTATCAACAGCCAAACAGATATCTTCAAAAGTAGCAATACCTGTGGAAATAATCACAGGTTTACCTTTTGATGCAACATATTCTATGAGTGGTATATCTGTAATCTCAAAAGAAGCTATTTTGTAAATTGAAACGTTTAAAGTTTCTAAAAAATCTACAGCAGTTTTATCAAAAGGGGTAGAAAAAAATATCAAACCCAACTTTTCCGCTAACTCTTTTAACTCATAATGCCATTCCCATGGCGTATATGCATGCTCATATAGATTATAAAGTGTTTGACCATCCCAAAGAGTTCCATTTTTTATTTGAAAATATTCATTGTCACAATTTATTGTTATTGTATCTGGAGTATAAGTCTGTAACTTTACAGCATCAGCCCCCGAATCTTTCATAGCATAGATTGTCTCCTTAGCAATCCGAATATCTTGGTTATGATTTGCTGAAAGCTCAGCTATTATGAAGACCTTTCTGATATCTCTCATACTCTTCCCTCAACATACTGTAGATAAAAACATCGATATACATACCTTTTCTTAAAATAAATTCTCTCAATTTACCTTCATAAACAAAATTATGCTTCTTATAAAATTCTATCGCTACACTATTATTAGCCAAAACTTCTAGTCTCAGACAGTTCAAACCAATCTTCTCAAAACACAACCATTTAAGAGTGTTCATCAGCTTACTTCCGTATCCTTTTAAATCCGGATTAGTATAAATACCCAGTTTAGTCCTTCTATTTTTAAGGTCTATATCGATAAGATTTATCGAACCTACTAATAAATCACCATCATAAGCAGCCCAGTACATCTTTTGATAATTATCTCTTAAACCCTCAACAAAGTTTAAATGTTCATCCAAACTTATAATTTTGTCATTGAACATGTAATTTCTTATTCTTTCATCATTTCTCAACGATAATATTGCAATATGCTTATTAATATCCTCAATAGTTTCAAACGATACAAAACTGACCCCTTCAAAACTAAACAAATCTAAAAACCTCTTATGCATAAGTTTTAATCTCTCAATTAAACGTTTTTTTATGATAATGTGGTTCGATAGGTTTAACTAAGCTTTTAACATAATTATTGTTTCCAGCTTCTAAAATAAGCATACTAACATTCATAGGCAAAAAACTCTAATTTATTAAAACAAACAACCAATTCTTTTAAATCCAAAATCCTTACAAAACCCCTTTTCTCATAATACCTAATATTATACTCCTGATTTTCTGCTAACTTTAACATGTAAGTAGGAACTTTCATCCAAAATAGCTCATGCAATGTCTGCCCCCCAGCAGAGATGGCTACATCAGCCCAATTCATAAGTTTCACCATATCTCTTGAACTACAATATCCTGTAAATTCCGCATCAATGCCTTCCACAACATCTGAAACCACTTTTATAGTTAAATTATAATATCTTTTTTTGATCTCCTCAACAATACTTTTTAAAAGCTCCTCACTTGGATTACCACCAAGAGTAACAAGAACGTTCTTAAAATCATTTTTCCTACTTCTAATCTCTGTATTCCAAAACGCCCTTCTTAAAAAGATAAAGCTCTCGCCCCTTAGAACCTTATCATAATCATCATAAAAACCATCTTCAGCCACAGGATTTAAAATATACCCCACCTTATAGTTAAGCCTCTTGAAATCATCATAGATAACAAGCTTCTCAGTTTTATCAAATATTTTTTTATAGAATTTATCATTAACAAAATAAGAATCAACAAAAACAAGTGTTTTCGAGTCGATATTTTTCTCATCAAAACCGCTTAACCATTCGCATCGGATAAAATCTTCCCCTTCAAAAAAGATCTCTTTAATATTTTCACCCCTTACAAACAAAGTCACAGGCAGATCAAACCATCTAAGATACTGTAAAAGTCCAATATTTCTTGTAATATGACCATAACCTATCCCCATCCCCCCTTCTGTAAAAATAAAAACCTTACGAATCTCACCTACTCCAAAAGGAAACTTCCATATCAAACTCATCTTTTGATCATCCCCTCTAAGATAACAGCACTCTTTTCTAAATCTTGAAGTCTAAGAACCCTTACCGCTTCCCTTAGTTCCTCATCCAACGTATCAAAATACCTTTTCTGTATTACCTTTTGGTTGACATACTTAAGCCATGGCTTCTCATCAAAAAGCTTAATAATGTCTTTCAGTTCAAAAAACTCATTCTTATAAAAAAGGTAGTCATATACTGCACACAAAAGAGCATAATCTTCTACAGTATCCACAGTTAATCTGATATCAGCCCCCCTTTCTCCATCCTGAGCTATCACATGTGATATGTTAAACTGATCTTTTTTAGTAGTATGAATATAAGGACAGACATGTTCCCTTTCATATTGTTTATCGGCTTTTTCAAAAGCAGTCTCTAACGCAAAAAAACTGATGACCTCCACATCCAATCCATGAGGAAAAGATCTCTTAATACAATTGGATGTATAATCTGCTCCCTCATCAATATGAACCTTAATACATCTATCGATAATATTCCAATCTATACAAGGACAATCACTCGTAATCCTAACTATAATATCAGCCTTAAACTTTTTTGCTGCCCAATAATATCTTGATAACACATCTTCTTTGCTTCCACGAAAATAACTTACCTTTTCTAATTCTGCTATCCTAACTATTTCATAGTCATCATCATCTAAGGTAGTAGCAACAATAATTTCATTAATCAGCGATGACTTTTTAGTCCTTCTGATAACCCGTTGTAAAACAGTAATATCTGATCCAAAAGGTAATTTATACAATACTTTACCCGGTAATCTCTTAGAAGAAACCCTGGCCTGCACGATTGCACAGATATTCAAGAATATTCTCCTATAATAGTTTTTATTGTGTTTATAACATAACACTGCTCATCATCTGACAAACCATAATATATCGGTAAACTAATAGCTTCCTCGTAATATCTATACATATTTGTTAACTCTTCCTTACCATAACCAAGTTTTCTATAATATGGTTGACGGTTTATAGGTATATAATGCACCTGCAATCCAATACCCTTTTCCCTCATCATACTAAAGAGCTCAGCTTTTGTCAGCTTAAATTTCGAAAAATTTAGTCTTGTTACATAAAGATGGTAAGAAGAGTTCTCAGTAAATCTATAAAGGGGTTTTAAAATTTCTATACCATCAAAGCTTCTATCATATTTTATAGCTATCTCTTTACGTCTCTGTATAAATTTCTCTAATTTTCTAAGTTGGCTTATACCCAAAGCACTCTGAAAATCTGTAACACGGTAATTAAAACCAAGATCTACCATCTCATAGTACCACAGATTTTGCTTACCATTTCTATCAAAGGCCATCTCTTGATTTTCAAAATCTTCCCTAATAATTCCATGAGATCTTAAAGCAATCAACCTTTTATAGACCTCCTTATCATTGGTAGTAATTGCTCCACCTTCACCTGTAGTTATATGTTTTACAGGATGGAAGGAAAATGTAGAACAGTCGGAATAAACACAACTACCCACCTTTTCAACACCAGAAAAAGCCCCCAGAGCATGGGCACAATCCTCTAATATTTTCACATTATATCTTTCTCTGATATATTTAAGTTTATCATAATCAACAGGATTGCCACTGAAATGAACAATATAAACTGCCTTAATACTAATATCTTTTTCTAATAACTCAATACACTTGTCTAAATCAATATTCCCATCATCAGCTATATCAACAAAAACTGGTACCCCACCTGCATATAATATGGAGTTTGAAGTAGCTACAAATGAGTTAGCTGTAGTGATAACTTTATCACCTCTGTTTAACAAAACTAAGGAAGCTAAATGAAGAGCTGCCGTCCCATTGGAAACAGCAACCGCATACTTAGCCCCAGTCACCTCACAAATCTTATCCTCAAACAATTTCACAACGGGACCAGTGGTTAAATATTCAGATCTTAAAATTTTTATGACTTCTTCTATGTCCTCTTCATCCAAAAACTGTCGACCATAAGGTATAATTTTCATAAAATATATCACCATTTAGGATAATCATACTCTACCGTGACATCACCTAATAATTGTACATATTTTCAATAATATTAAGCAACTCCTCTTTTGTCAACCACCACGTATTATTGTCACTCCGATAAGAAAATCCATCTGGAAGTTTTTTCCCCCCATTCCCAAACTCCTTTGGTGCTTCCCAATTCAAAAACTCAGGAATAATTCTGAAATGATCTGAGTATTCTCTTGTATGCCTTGCATCATCCTCTGGTATCATTACTTCATGCATCTTTTCTCCAGGTCTTATTCCTATCTCCCTGATTTCAGCTTCTGGAGCAATCGCAGTAGCAAAATCTATCATTTTCATACTTGGTATTTTTGGCACAAATATCTCTCCTCCTGTCATCAGTCTAAAAGCTTTTAAAACCAGTTCAACAGCTTGCGGCAATGTTATCCAAAATCTTGTCATATCCCTGTGTGTGATAGTTACAACCCCTTCCTCTTTCTGTTTTAGAAAAAGTGGTAAAACCGATCCTCTACTACCCAATACATTACCATATCTAACAACAGCAAATTTAGTCACCCTACCACCAGCATACGAATTACCTGCGACAAAGAGCTTATCAGAACAAAGTTTTGTAGCTCCATAAAGATTTATAGGAATTGCAGCTTTATCTGTGGATAATGCAACTACTTTCTTAACATTATTATCAATACAAGCTTCTATGATATTTTGTGCACCAAGTATATTGGTCTTAATAAATTCAAAAGGGTTGTATTCAGCAGCTGGTACCTGTTTTAGTGCAGCTGCATGCACAACATAATCCACACCATAAAATGCTCTGTAAAGCCTGTCTTTATCTCTAATATCACCTAAAAAAAACCTGAGCCTTTTATCATTATTAAACTCCTGAGCCATCTCATACTGTTTAAACTCATCCCTACTAAATATGATTACTCTTTTTGGTTCATAATGTTTCAAAATATATTTTACAAATGCCTTACCAAAAGATCCCGTTCCACCTGTAATGAGTACGCTTTTATCCTTAAACATGCTTTCCTCCATTTCTCTTAAAAGTCACCATCACCTTTTTATCATTAAAACATGATACAACTGCAAACTCCATACATTCTTTGGATATCTTTGATATAAAGTTTACCAGATCTTGAGAAAAAAGTTTTATATTAGTTT